>JBDRTC010001255.1:0-11666 GCA_043824335.1 Planctomycetota bacterium
CGAGATAACTGAAGGATAAAATCTTATGACCGTCATCACATCCATCCTTAAATCTTTACGCAGTGCGGCCTCCTACCCACCGGCGGGAAAAAACACAAGAACTACTGACTTAAGGCCTAAAAAAATACCCACAATCCCCATAAAATCCACATCTCCTAAGCCCAAGGATTCTTTTTCTCCCTCGATAGACTCTTTTTTACGTAAAGCAAGATAAATAGTTACAAATATATCCCCAAAGAACTTAAAAAGATAGAAGAAATAATAGAGATTATTGCAAAATTAGTAATTACGGCAAAGAAAAATAAATAATTTTGGTGAAGAAATCGGTGGCCTTTCGCAAGGCCTCCGCGGCCTGTTGACGGAGTTGCGTTTCCTCACACCGGGCAAGACCAGGTAAGACGACACCCAAGGAAACTGCTGCCAAGAGAAACGGTCGCATCATGGGTCTCCTCCTCGAAGTTCGGGTGGTGTCGCGATCGAGCGTCCCGGCAGGCGTGCTCTCGACCTGCCGGGCTTCCCGCCCGTTGGTTGTACCAGATTCGCCGACCGATGCCAGTAACGAGGCGACGTGAACCGGCCGGTCAATTCGCCAGCACCGAGGCCATTTCTCGCCGAAGCCGACGCAGCCGCTCTTCCTGGCCCTCGCTGAACGAGCCGAGCCGCTGCGCGTACGTGTCCATCCAGGTGATGAGTCGCTGCCGGTCGCCGGGCTCGAGCTCGACGTCGTAGTGCCCCTCGGCCAGTAGCGCCAAGAGCGGGCTGCGCCGGGCCGCGCAGGCGCCCGCGATGGAGCGGCCCTGGCGGTGCCGGGTGACCACGTGCGTCCTCAAGCTCGGGTCGCCGTAGCCGACCAGGGAGTCGTACGCATGGGCCGCCGTCAGATCGAATTCGGCCCCTTCGGCTTCCGGCCGGTGACAACCGACGCAGTGCTTTTCCATCACCGGCTCGACGAGCACCCGGAAATCGAGCGGCCAGGAGCCTTCCGGTCCCGGAGCGATTTGGGAGGGCTCCCGCCGGGCGGCCACGGGAACGACGTTCGGCGGCGCGGTGTTCCGCGGCTCGTGGCAGCCGACGCACGTGAACTGCTCGCCCGGCTGAACGTAAATCGCGCTGCGCATCGATTGCACGGCCATTCCCTCCCCGTCCAACGCCTGCATGAAGAACGAGACGCCCGAGGGCACGCGGAAGTGGGCAGACCCGTCCGGCTCGACGGGCACGGTGCCAAGCACAAATTTGCCGGGGTCGTGGCGCGTCAGCCCCATGGCGGGCGAGTTCATCACCGGGTGGTCCTTGGCCGGCACGCCCACCAAGCGAAGCTCCCGGATGGTCCCACGCTCGATGCTGGGGAGACCTCGGTAGACGTCGACCAAGAGCACGCGGCCCTCCTGCGGCCCGTCCCACTCGACCGGCGAGCTGACCTCCGCCGGGCGCGGCCGGGCGCGGATCGGGAGCGGATACATCGAGGAGATCGTCGGGTCGCGGTAGATCAGGTTCAGATTGCCGAACGCGTCGAACAGGTAGATCCCCAGTGCGGCCGCTCCGATCTCTTGCCCGGGGTTCTGGAGCGGCTGATCGCTCCATGCCACGAGGTAGTGCTCTTCGGAGAGGGGATACGGGTTGACGAAATAGGTCTCCGGCCAGGCCTCGATTTCCGGGAACGGAACCTCCGGCGTGAGCCGACGCATGGGCACCGTGCCGTCGGCCCCCTTTCGCGGGTCCAACAGCACCAGGCTCCCCGCCGTGTTGGCGTGATGGGCCGAAGCGGTGAAAACGATCTTCTCGGAGTTGGGGATTGCCCGGGGCTCGAAGATGGCGTGCGGGCTGCGCGTGTAGTTTCCGAACACCGCCCGGGTGGCGGTCCCGTCGGGCGAGGTCGACCAGAGACTCATGTAGGGCATTGCGTCGCGGTCGACGTAATCCCAGCGGCTGTAGAGAATGCGGCCGGCGTGATCGACGCTGGGGGTCCACTCGAACATCTCGAAGGGCGAAATCTGGCGAAGGTTCCCGCCCTGGTCGTCCATCACGTGAAGTGTGTACACGGCCACGGGGCGGTACTCGTCGCCACCGCAGCGGACGTAGCTATCGGGCAGCTCGCCGTCGCAGCTCGCCGTTGCGCTCGACTTGCCGCACTGTACGTACTGTCCCCGGCGCGTGGAAAGAAAAACGATCTCGCCGTTGGGCAGATACCGGCCGTCGAAATCATCGTACTTGCCCCGGGTCAGCTTTCGCAGGCCGGTGCCGTCGAGGTTCATCTCGTAAAGATGATAGAAGGCCTCTTCCGGAATCTTCGACTTGTCGAGTTTGTCCTCCAGCCCGTGCACGTCGGCATAATACCGGCAATGGGCAAAGAGCACCTTCTTGCCGTCGTAGGAGAGATCGGGCCGGGCGATGTTGCCCGGGGGCAGGGCGTCCGTCAGACATCTCAGCCGCGGCGCGTCGGACTTCTTTGCCTTCTTTGCCAAAAACCCTTCGAGCACGTACAGCCCGCCGCCGGGCCGCGAAAACCAGCCGTAATACTGGTCCGACATGTGCGTGAAGGTTCGCGACTTGGGAGATGTTGTAGCCCTGGCCGGCACGCGTTTGACGAATAAGAGATCGTCGAAATCCAACAACGGGTTGGCGAAGGCCATCTTCCGCACCGCCCGACGGGCTTCAAGATAAAGCCCGCGCCGGAGCGACTCGGGGGCGTCGTCCGAAAGGCCCTCGGCCCGCCCGGCCGCCGCGCGGAGCGCGTTTTCTTGGGCGTCGACGTCCACGCCCATCCGCCGCAGGCTTTCGGCCAGCAGCAAGCCCCGCTCGACCACGTGCCCCACGGAATACTTTGGCGGCTTGACCACCGCCGGACGCCCCAATGCCGACCACGGGCTCGCGCTGCTCTGGGTGGCCGGCATGCGCAGGGCGATGTTCCGGTGATTGGTAGTCGGATAAATCTCCACTTCGTCCAGATGCAAGCAGGTGCTCTCTTCCGGGAGTTGAATCCGAACGTATCGAGCCTTCTGGCCGGCGAGGTTCACGACGAGCGGGTTGCGGTCCGTCCAGCCGAAGAAGGTCGTGCCGTCGTGCCGATACACCTCGTTGAAGTTTTCCCCGTCGGCCGAAAGGAGAACGACCAGCGAAGCGGCCCGGCCGGCCGAACCGTCGCACCGGTTGAAGATGAACATCTGGTCCAACGGGGGCGATCCGCCAAGGTCGATCTGCCACCACGGCTTGGCTTCCCGGGCCGTGTGAAACCCGTACGAGCCGTCCTTGATGCCGTCGCACGCCCCGGCGGCGTCCTGCTCGGGCGTAATCGGGCCGCCTGCCGGCAAGGGGATGCCGCGAACCTCGTCCTGGCGAAGCCAATCGGCCTCGATCGGATCAGCCGCAACCGCAGGCGCCGACGGCGGGGGTTCCTCTCGATCGGAGGGCGTGACCGCCCAGCTCAGACTCGCGGCCAGACATGCTGCCGAAACGGTCCCAAAGCGAAGACAAGTCGGCCTTTTCATCTTGGCACGCCTTTCCGGTAAGATGTTCGCCGGGCGGACCCCCTCGTCGCTCGTGGCGCGACACTTTTCCCCACCCATGTTACCCTCAAGACGAGGGTCGCGGCAATAGCTGGATGACCGCCATTCCAGAGGCGAGCTAACAGCCCGTTGAAAAAGGCGAGTTAGACCTAATAGCGGAATTCGCGGGGCGTCACGCGCGTGTTGCCCTCAAACGGCCGAACCTGATACAATGCGGGCATGAGACGAAATCATCGCGGCTTTCTCGACTTTCTCAAAATTCGCCACACCCCCGATCTCGAGGGCGCCACCCTGGTGCTTGCGTTCAGCGGCTGGATGGACGGCGGCGACGTGTCGACCGGCACGGTCGACCGGCTCGTACACCTGCTGGAGGCCAATCCCATTGCGGAGATCGACCCCGAGCCGTTTTACCTTTACAACTTCCCCGGCTCGATGGAGATTGCCGCCCTTTTCCGCCCACACACGCAGATCGAAGACGGCATGGTTCAGGCCGTCGACATGCCGACGAGCACCTTCTACGTTCACGAGCCGGCCAACCTTGTCCTCTTCGTCGGCAAGGAGCCGAATCTGCGGTGGCGCACCTTTGGCGAGTGCATCTTCCACCTGGCGCACGAGGTGGGGGTCCGCCGCATCCTGTTCGTCGGGTCGTTCGGCGGGTCGGTGCCGCACACCCGCGAGCCGCGGCTCTACGTGAGCTGCTCCGATGCCGAGCTTCTCGCGGAAATGGAGCAATACGGTCTCCGCCGCACCCGTTACGAGGGCCCCGGCTCGTTCACCACCTACCTGATGACCCAGGCCAAGTCGGCCGACCTCGAGATGGTTTCCCTGGTCGCCGAGATCCCCGGTTACCTCCAGGGCGCGAACCCGCTGAGCATCGAGGCGGTGACCCGGCGCCTGGCGAAAATCCTCAAGCTGCCGCTGGACCTCGCTTCGCTGCGCACCGCCGGCACAGAGTGGGAATTGCAGGTTTCCAGCGCCGTCGACGAGAACGAAGAGCTGGCCAAGAAAGTCCGCGAGCTGGAAGAAGAATACGACAACGAGCTGCTCGATCTCGACGCGGAAGAGGCGTAGCCGCGTAGGTTATGCTTCAGCATAACACTTGGGCGGCATGCGATATGCTGAAGCATAACCTACGCAACTGTGCGGCGATCGCCGGCCGTGTCTACTTGCCGGTGGCCAAATCGTAGCTGGTCATGGGCACCTGGAAGTAGCCCATGGCGGCGTGGGCGACGTCGAGGCGGTGGATCGGGTCTTGCATCAGGCACACCCGGCGGTCGGCCGCGGGAACGGTGGTCGTGTAGATGCGAAGCTCGCCGGGCACGCTGGTGATGATCTCCTCGCGCCAGTCGCCCAGGATGTCGGCCACGGCGGCCAGGCTGCCCTCGACCCGGGGTGGAAGCTCGGAGCCGCCGTAGTCGGAGATCCGGCCGCTGCGGAACAGTTCGCGTTGTGGATCGGCATCCCAGTAAACGCACCTTGGGCTGAAGCCCCCAAGGTCTTCTTCGCTGATCACCTCGCCCTGGGCGGTCCGCAGCCGGGCCCAGGCGAACTTCTTCTCGGCGTCGGTGTCGGCGCTGTAGCACTCGGCGCCGGGGTGGCGGGCGTCGATGTCGCTACACATCCCCTGCCCATGCACGTGGCGGGTGAAGCCCTCGTGGCCCCAGAGGATCTTGCCGGTGGCCGCCTCGACCAGGCACATGCCGTTGCGCTCCTTCCGGCGCGACTCGATGCCGTAGTAGATCTCCAGCCCCGGGCGGCTCGGGTCGAGGTCGCCGAGGTAGAAGTGGTCGGGATGGCCCAGGCCCGTGGTCCAGAGGGCGGCGCCGTCGTCGTCGATCACGGCCGAGCCGATCAGCACCTCGTCGCGCCCGTCGGCGTCGACGTCGGCGGAGTGCATCCAATGGGCGCCCTGGCCCTGGTACTCGCGCGGCAGGCCGCGGTTGTCCCATCGCCAGTGCTCCGCGAGCTTGCCGTTCTCAAAGCGGTAGGCGATCAGGACAATCACGTTATACGTGCCTCGCTCGACGATCAGGTACGGCCGTTGGCCGTCGAGATAGGCGACGCCGAGCTGGTTTCGTGAGGCGTAGTTGTAGGGCCGCGACGTCTCCTTGAACAGATCCCGCGACGGCCAGTCGATCTGCGTGATCGGCTTGCCGGTGAGCCCGTCGAGGAGCGTGAGGTGCTCGGGGCCGCTTTGGACGCGGCCGTCGGAGTCGCGGGGGTCGCCCTCGCCGGTCTTGACGGCCACCTCGGCCTTGCCGTCGCCGTCCAGATCGTAGACCACGTAGGGCGAGTACCAGATGCCCTGCTCGATCGACCAGCCGAGGTCGTGCCGCCAGAGAAACGTGCCGTCGTGGAGGTAGGCCTCGAGCTTGTACGTTTCCGGGCTCGGCTTCCAATAGTGGACGTAAGGATCGACGTTGCCGTTCGGCTGCTTGACGACGAAATCGTAGCGGCCGTCGGCGTCCAAGTCGGCGATTCCCACTTTCTGGAACGTGTGGTCGCCTGCGAGCTTGAGGGAAACGTAGGGGGAAGCTTCCTCGGCGGGAGCCACGGCTACCTGTTCCGACGGCGAACCTTCCTTGTCATCCAGGACAGGACGGACAAAGTAACCCCGTCCGGTTCCCCTTGAGGCCGACGTGTCCACGAAGTCGGTGGTCTTCCGGATGGGCTCCTCGTTGAGCTTCACCGGCTCGGCGTCGCCGGTGCGGCGGTAGACGTTGAAGGCAACGTCTTCCGGGTCCGACTCCAAAAGCCGCCAGCCGACGTAGACCTTTCCGCCCTCCACCGGCCTGGCCACCAGCCCGCGGTCCAACGGCTCGAACATGCGCAGGGCGGGATCGCCCCGGGCTTCCGGCTCAGCTTCCGCCGCGAAATCGGGCATGGCCATCGCAAACCACGTCACGAATACCAGAGACATCGCAAGAAAGGTGCGCCGGCGCATGGTCGGGTCTCCTCAGGTGGACCGGAGCTGGTATGGTCGATAGTAGAACTCCTCCCTTGGTCCCGTGCAAGAACGTGGGGTATAATGGGGAAGTCTCAAGCGGAGGACACTTTCGATGGCTTCTGAAACGACCAGGACGGAATACGTGCATGTTGTCCGCACGCCGGGCATTGTGGGCGGGGAACCGCGGATTGCAGAGCACCGCATCCGGGTGCGCGACGTGGTCGCGGCCCGCGACTTGGGCGGCCTGACGCCCGAAGAAATTGCCGCCACTGTGTACCCCGATCTCACATTGGCCCAGGTGTACGCCGCACTGGCCTACTACGAGGATCATCGCAAGGAGATCGATCGCTTGCAGGAGGCCGAAACGCAGTTTGCCGAAAAGTGGCTAAAACGGCATCCGGAACTTGCACGGGACGTACGACCTGATGAGAGTTAGCAGAGGCGTTCCGTAGGTGAAGTCGTGCGGCGGATTATCCGTGAGGCAAGTCGGGAAGACTACTCGGCTGCCTGTTCGCGTGTTTATTTCCTCTGACACCTTACACGGCTTGTCCCGCCGGGCACTCTTCTTCAGCCTCGATCTTTTTCCCCACCGCGTCGGCCACTTTGCGGCAAAGCTGCATCGTCTGGTCGAACTGCTCGAAGGTGAGCGACTGGTAGCCGTCGGAAAGGGCCTTTTCCGGGTCGGGATGGACCTCCAGGATCAGGCCGTCAGCCCCGGCGGCGATGGCCGCGGCCGACATCCGCGGCACCAGGCTCGTGTGGCCCGTGCCGTGGCTGGGATCGACGACCACGGGCAAGTGGGTCCGCTCGTGCAGGTAGGGAACGGTGGCCAGCGGAAGAGTGAACCGCGTGTGGGCCTCGAAGGTCCGAATCCCCCGCTCGCAGAGCATCACGTTCTGGTTGCCCGCGTTGAGAATGTATTCCGCGGCCAACAGCAACTCGTCGACCGTCGCGCTGGCACCCCGCTTCAAAAGGACCGGCTTTCCCGAGGCCCCGGCCTCTTCCAGGAGGCGGTAGTTCTGCATGTTTCGGGCGCCGATTTGGAGCACGTCGGCGTAGCGGGCGACCAGGGGCACGTCCGCGGCGGCCATCACTTCGGTGACGACGGGGAGCCCGGTCTCGTCCCGGGCGGCGGCGAGGATTTTGAGCCCTTCCTCTTTGAGCCCCTGGAAGCTGTACGGGCTGGTCCGCGGCTTGAACGCCCCGCCCCGTAGCGCCGTGGCCCCGGCCGCCTTGACCGCCCGGGCCGTGGAGAGCGTCTGCTCCTCGCTTTCCACGGAGCAGGGGCCGGCGATGATCCCCAGGTGGCAGTTACCCACGCTCAACGGGCCGACGCGAACGACGGTCCGCTCTTGCTTCACCTCGATGCTGGCCATCTTGTAGGGGGCCAGGATCGGCACGACCGCCGACACGCCCGGCCCGCTTTCCAGCGAGTGGCGGTCCTCGTCGCGGTTGTCGCCGATGGCGGCGATCACCGTCCGCTCCGTTCCGTAGATCGGATGCGACTTCAGGCCGAGTTCCTCGACGCGTTGGATCATGTGATCGATTTGCTCCTGCGTAGCGCCCTTCTGCATCACGATAATCATCTTGCGGACTCCTGCTTCGAGAGATTCCACACCAAGGGGTATTCAGCCCTCTGGATCAGGCACGGACCAGCACCGGAAACGAAAAAAGCCCCGAGATCCGTTGGGGTCTCGGGGCTTTGGAATGACCTGTTCGACTGACTTGAGCTTACAGACCTCCTCCGGCTCCGCGACCCCGCGGGCTAAAGTAAAACCAGAAGTAGGCGGCCCAAGTGGAACTCATGTTACTCGAATCGTCACCTTCAAAGAGGAGTCTTCGACGTTTCCTCCATTTTCGCGTGGCGGCGACAAAAGGCAAGAGGAAAAACCGCCAGAATAGCTCCAGCCGGATGCGAAAGACGCCGGGCCGTCGTGCCGACGGCCGCTAAACATTCCGAATCGGCGCCCCCCGGCTTGTTTGGCGGCCGCCGGCACGGCGGCCGATCCTACCGGTTACCCTGCTTATTCTCCGTCGCCTTTTCGGCCCGGCACCGGTCGAGCAGGGCTTCCAGCGCAAGCTGCACCGGCTGCGACTGGAGCACGATCAGGCAGCCGGACGGCTCATCCAGGTGCATCAGGCCCGGGCCGTTGGCCTCGCTCCACGTGGCCCCAGCCACCTCGTCCTTGATCCGATCCATCAGGGAAGACGCGGTCCTTTCCCCGGTGAGCAGGTCGGCGAGGGGGTGAAATTCCAGCTCAAGCCGGTCGGCCAGCACCTTCCGAGTCGTGATCTCGATCGTGTCGGCATCGACCACGCGATACGCCAGGTCCATCGGTTCGAGCAACAGGTCCAACGCCTCGGAAAGCGGCTGACCGTCGGCGCTCAGCGAGCCTCTTGCCTCCGGAGAAAGGCCCTGGGACGCCAAGGCCGCCCAGTCGACGAGGATCCCCGCTCCGCTCAACGCCTCCAGGTCGGCCGCGATCCGTGCCAGCGGCGCCGGCTCGTGGAAATTGGCTGTGATCGGCCGGCTCAGTTTCGCCCGGGCACGGTCGGAACGCGTGGCCAGCGTGAATTTCTCGGGATCGTGGCGGCTGCGAAGCGGAATGCCACGGGCACTCCGCAGCTTCTCGCAGAACGCGAGGATCCGGTAATGGACCGCCTCGGTTTGGGCCGCCGTGAGCACACCCTCGGCAGCTTCGATGGTTCCCCTTCCTCCGCCCCGTTGCCAGGTGTCGGGCGCCACCAGCTTCTCGACCGATTCGGCCAACGCCGCCAAAGCGGCCGGGTCCGGGCCGGTCAGGTCAGACACCCGGTAGGTCACCGTGCGCAAGGAATTGCGACGGCTTTCCGGACTGGTCACCAGGATCTGGCCGTCCACCACCACGTAAACGAGGCCCCGGGCAGCCAGCACCGCTTCGAGAACGTCGCCCACCGTGGCGTCGGAGACCTCGACGGTGACCGGGTCGCGGACCGACACGCCAAGCTCCGCCATCGCTTCCAGATCGAACGTGATCCCAAGCGTGCTGACCTGGCTCAGAAGTTCGATCGCCTCGACCAGGGGCACGCCCAGAAAACCGATCTTGAGAATCGGGTCCGCCAGCCGGCCCTCGACGTCAACCTCGACCGGCTCGACCGCGACCTCGACTTGCGGTTCCTCCGCAATCACCGCCGGTTCCGGCGCATCGGCCGCCATAGGCGGCTCGGGCTTCTCGGTCGAGTCGTCCGATTTGTCTTCGCCTGAAGGTTCCTCAGGCTCGGCAACTGGCTGAGCAGCGCCGGCCGGCTCGAGCGCGGCGACCGTGACGCTTTCCCCGCCGTTGGTCGTGACCAACTGCTCGAGCACGCGGGGGTCGATGTCTTTGGAGAGGAAGCGAACCGAGCCGTCGGCCATGCCGGCCAACATGCCGTTGGGCTGGCCGCTGCCGAACCCGTCGGGCCCGTTCACGTAAGGGGGCCCAGTCAACCCCCGCACCGTGGCGGCTCCCCCGGCAGCCCAGGCCCCAATGTTTCCCGAAACGCCCAAGAGGGCGATCGTGTTGCTGGCCCCGTCTGGAATATCCTGGGTTCGCGTGGTTCGCGAGAATCCGAACACGCCTGCCCGCGGGTGGCCGGGCTTGAGAGTCCCGGCGTCGGGGCCCACGCCCGCCACGCCCACGTAGTGCGTCACGGGAAACCCGGCCTCGGTGCTGCCGGGGCCCAGGGCCGGGTTGATCACCAGATCGAGTTGCCGCCGGGAGACGGGGCGGTTCTGCGGGCTGTTCCAGGAATAGCCGAATTCAAGCTCGCCGAGCCAATCGCGGTGGCCGTAGTAGGGCAACATCGCGGCGATCCAGCTCAGCCGGGTCTCCGGAGCCAGCAGGGAACCGCCGCCCGCGCCGATGGGGAAATGGCCCTCGGCCTGCTCGTATCCCTTGAGCCCCGAAAGGAGCCGGCCATGGTTGGCTTCGTCGGCGATTCTGGCGGCGCTGAGCCATTCGGCACGGATTGCAGGGCGGCTGTCCAACGCGGCGGCCACCAGGGCGGACACGTCTTTCCCCCATCCGGTCCGCAGCCAGACCATCTCCTCGGCCACTTCCCAGTGGGCGATCTCGAGCGCCGCGGCCCCCTGGGTGAGGAACCGTTCGTACTGATCCGCGTCGGCCGCACGGAGCCGGCCGGCCTCAACCTTCCCATCGAGCGATTCAAGATGGGTCTCGATTGCCGTCTCGGCGGCGGGCATCAACTCGTCGAGCGCGCCGCGGAGCGTCTCGGCCGCGGTTTCACTCTCACAGACCAAGGCGACCTCGCCAACGACCTCCTCGCCGCGGTCAAGCGACAGACCAACGCCCTGGGGCATCTCCCAAACGACTCGCCAAGCATCGCGCCCGGCGGGCCACACGTCCAGAAGCGAGGTCGGCAGTCGCCAGTTCGCCTCCCGCGCGGCTCGAAGGTCGAGGAGCATGGTGACGTCCGCATCCGGGGTAGTCACCTGGAAAAGCCGATCGAGGGCCCCACTTTCGAGGGCTGGCTCGCTCCGGTCGGCCAGATGCCTGAGCAACTCCTCCCGGCCGGTGACGATCGTCGACTCATCGAGGATCGCGAACGGATGGGGCCAATCACCCTTGCTGAGCCGGCGACAAGCCGCGCCATCGAGCCGGAAATCCGCCTCCTCGCCGACCAGCCGAAACACGCCGGCGTCCTGCCCGTCTTCCAGCTTCACCACGACTACGCCGCAGTCGGGCCAGGTGGCCAGGTCGGTCGAGGCCCACGTCAGGCGGCGGATCGTCTCGATTTTCAGTCCGAACGCGACGGCCAGCTTGCCCACGACCGCCTGCCAAACCGGCTCGACCAGGGGGACCGCCAAATCGAACTCTTCGCGGCCGGCCAGTCTTGACGTGCGAAGACTGACCAACAGTCGGGTTGTGTTGGGTACCCACCGCCGATCCAGACGCACGGCGATCGGCTCCGTTGACTCGTCCACCGGCTCCGGCTCTTTGACGACCGAAACGGGCTCGTCCGAGACCTCCACCACCGGGAGGGGTGGCGCCTCCGGCTGCGTCGATGACGGGAGAAGGGACCACGCGGTGACGGCGATCACCAGCCCGGCGGCCGGCATGGTCGCCCAGAGCAACCACTTCCGCCACAAAAGCTCGGCGGGTGCGACTCCCATCGGCGCCATGCCCCAGGCGGCTGCTTCCTCTGCTTCGGCAGCTTCAGCCGTCTCGGCCGGGGTG
>JBDRTC010001256.1:0-5956 GCA_043824335.1 Planctomycetota bacterium
ATGGGCGGCGGCATGGGCGGCATGGGCGGCGGCATGTTCAACATTCCGCCCGAGAAGGTCGGCAAGCTCAAGGTCACCACCGTCTGCCTCGAGCACGGCAAGCGCGAGCCCCGCCCCGCGATGGAGTATGAAATCAGGCCGATCGAAGAGTTCACCGACCGGGTTGAAGTCCACGAAGTGTGCCGCATGCTCGCCAACGGGATGATGCCGCAGCGCGTGGCCCAAGTCGCCGCGTGGCACCTGACCGACGACATGAGCTTCCAAGAGTTGGCCGCCAAGGAGATCCGGTTCGCCAACGGGATGAAGCGCCCCTACTTCTCCCCCCAGGAAATTCAGGCGGGTATGCAGGTGGTCGCCACGGCCACCCAACTGGCCAAGCAGCGACAGAGCGATTCCAAGCAGGACTCGCTGAGCCAAAGGTAGGTCCGGCCCGAGATTGGCCCTGGCTCGCTCCGGGCCTTCCCGCTTCCCGGTTCAACCCGATCAAGACACGAAGCCCGCAGGCTGCGGCCCGCGGGTTTTTCGTTTCTCATCTCCCGCGCAAGCTCTGCCACCGGCCAGTTGGTTTGACGGGTGCCACGGGCATCTTGCCCGTACTTTCACCACAGCACTGGCGAGACGCCAGTGGCACCCTGCCCCACATTTCGAGCCTGACAGCCCACTAGGCTTCCGGTCGATACGGCGCATGGGACCACGGGCGAGCCACCCCCTCTGCAGAGCTGCCTGACCCAGCGCCGTCCACAAGGGGAAGCGCGAAGCGCTTGGCATTCTTGCTCAAACCGGTTAGGTTACGGGCAGGAACAGGCGTCTTTTACTATTGCGGAACTCGAGAGGAGGTGCTCATCATGCGCTGGCCAGCGTCGGTTCGTCTGTTGCCGCGGCTCGCTGTTGCCGTGGCTGTCGTCTTCACTGCACCCGTCCTGATCGCTTCGGACGGGGTCAAAGGGGCCGGGGAGTTCAAGCCCCAGGATGAAACCGTGGAGTTCTTCTCGGCAATCGAGGAGGGCAAGCTCGAAGTCAAGCTGATCGCCAAAGACTCCACGGAGTGCCGGGTGTTGATCGCGAACAAGACCGACAAGCCCCTGAACGTGAGTCTGCCCGCCGCGTTCGCCGGCGTGCCCGTGCTCGCCCAAGGGGCGTTCCCGCCCGGCAACTTCGACAACTTCAACAACCAGAACAACCAGAACAATCAGAACAGCGGGGCACAGCAACTGGGCATCGGGAACCAGTTCGGGAACCCATTCGGAAACCAGATCGGCAACAACGTCCAGGGCAACCGGGGCAATCAGCTCTTTAACGTGCCGGGTGCGAGAAACAACTTGGCGCCGCCCGGGGCCCGCAATTTTGCCCCGTTCAACCTTGCCCCGGAGCAGGTCGCCCAGTTGAAGCTGGCCAGCGTATGCCTCGATCACGGCAAGCCGGACCCGAGGCCGGCGATGCCCTACGAAATCAAGCCGCTGGCCGACGTGACCGGCAAGGCCGAAGTTGTCGAGCTTTGCCGGATGCTGGGTCGCAAAGAGGTCAGCCAGCGCGCGGCCCAAGCGGCCGCGTGGCACTTGAACAACGACATGAGCTGGGACGAGCTGACGAGCTTGCGCCTGAAGACCGCCGTGAGCGCCATCACGAAGCCGTTCTTTACGCGGCGAGAGCTGGCCGACGGCGAGAAGGCTGCCGAGACGGCGATGGAATTGGCCAACGAGGGCAGAAAGGACACTAAAGTCGACTCGTTGAGCCTGCGGTAAGGGACTGAAGAGCAGTGAATTGGGCATTCTTAATTGGAGCAAAGGCGGCTTGCTGCCTTTGCTCCAATAACCTACATTGTGTGGTTTGAATCAGGTTTGACCGCTCCTGAGTCTGCCATGCCCGACAATGCTTCCCGCAACCAGACGCTCTCCTTCCTGAGACGGCGTTTCCGGGAGGCGGGAATTCACCCGCGGACGCGGCTGGGGCAGAACTTCCTCATCGACCTGAATCTGCAGGAGTTCCTGCTCAAGACGGCCCAGTTGGGGCCTCTCGACGTGGTGTTGGAAGTGGGCACCGGCACCGGGTCGCTCACGGGTCTGATGGCCGCCGAGGCCGCCGCGGTGGTTACCGTGGAGATTGACCGCGATCTCTTCCGCCTTGCCTCCGAAGAGCTGTACGAGCTGGAGAACGTGACGTTGCTCCAACTCGACGCGCTCAAGAACAAGAACCGGCTCAATTCGGCCGTGCTCGAGGCCGTTGAGGAGCAACTGGCCGCCGCGCCCGGAAGACGGCTCAAGCTGGTGTCCAACTTGCCCTTCAGCGTGGCCACGCCGATCCTCTCGAACCTGTTGGCGACCGAACGGCCGCCGCAGACGATGACCGTCACCATCCAGAAGGAGCTGGCCGACCGGATCGTCGCCCGGCCCGGCACGAAGGAGTACGGATCCCTGAGCATTTGGCTCCAGAGTCAGTGCCGTGTCGAGATCGTTCGGGTGATGCCGCCGACGGTGTTCTGGCCCCGGCCAAAGGTCACGTCGGCCATTGTCCACGTGGTGCTGGACGAGAAGCTGCGAGGCCGGATTCCCGACCGGGAGTTCTTTCACGGCTTCATTCGGGCGATGTTCTTTCACCGCCGCAAGTTCCTCCGCTCCGAGCTTCTGAGTGCGTTCAAGAAACGGCTCACCAAGCCCGAGGTCGATCGGATCCTGGGCGAGATGGGCGTCGAGCCCACGATCCGCGCCGAACGGCTCGACGTCGACACCATGCTCGCGCTGGCCGAGTTGGTTCGGGCCGAGGTCGGGGGCCTTGAAGCCCGCTGAAACGGAAGCTTCTCATTGACTCCGGGTGCCTCCTCTCGTTAACATGGGGGGCATCGGGAGGAGCCGATCGTATCGCCTCTTTTTCTCTCACGTCCACAAACATCGCCCCCAAGGTTCCCGGAAATGGCATCTTCAGAGCCGAACGAGCAGGCCAGTTCGCAGTTCATCGAGATGTCGGGCGACATGTTGCTCCGCATCGTGACCGACGACGACCCCTGTGTCGGCGACCTGGCCGAGGTCGGGGTCGACGGGGAAAGCATCGTCCGCATCAACCAGCAGGGCGACGTCGAGCTCCGCCGCCGCGACCGCTGGGACGTGATCGGCGGCCTCTTGGGCGATTTCGAAAGCCGTGTCCGCGAGGAAACCGGCCTCGATTGGGCCTAGGCGATGCACATAACCGAAGTTCGCGAATTGGTTTCTGTTGCGGAAGGTTGGGTGCCATGCCCTCGCTTGCGTGGGCATGTCTTTCGGAACAAGGGAAATCGCCACATGGCCAAACAAGTTTGGCCATGCCACACCGATCTTCGACTCTCCCCAACAGGAACGAATCAAGAGTGGCTCGAAGGGACATTGCCGGAGCAGCTACTTCGACGCCCTCCATCGCACCGCTTTTGGCGGGGGTGTCAAGCGATTGCGTGGGCGTGGCCGCCGGTGTGTCGCTGATGGGCATCGAGATGGCGGCGGAAGAAGATGGTTGGCCGCACGCCGGCGGTGGCTGCAAGGAATTGATCTGCCTCAGCACCGGACAACTCCCGCCGCTCCCGAGACAAGAAGTCCCTCAAGCGGTTAAAGTATTGCGAGTCTCTCAACGGGCTACTAACCGGGGTGCAGGGCCTCGCAGGAGTTGAGGCGTCGTTCCATTTCGTCCGCGATTTCTCGGTACTTCCGGCCTCCGACGCCGCCGTAGTCCGTCTCCAGCTCGGGATCGGGGATTCCTTCGGGCAAATCGGCGGCTGGTGGGAAGATCTCGTCGATCTGGAAGCCGTCGGCCAATCGCTCCTGCACCTGGCGGGCCGATGCCTCGTCACGCGTTGCGGCCAAGGCGAACAGGGTGCCGGCCCGATCGGCGAGCAGGTCGGAGAACGAGAACCCGCTGCCGCCTTCGCCGGCGTCGAGTTCCTCCTTGAAAAGACCGACCCCGTCGCTGATCGACTCGTTGGACAACAGGGCCAGCCCCGCGCTGACGAAGAAATGCCGGGTCCAATCCCCACGGCTGCGAAGCGTTATCCTGCCGACGGAGAGCGCAGCCGTTCTTCGCAGGTCCCGGTCGGTGACCGGCCCCACCAGTTCTTCCACCCGCGGGTGCCCGAGCAAGATGGCCAACGCAAGGATTGCGGCGCGATTCTCCAGAACCGGGTCCCCTTCCCGCGAACGCTCCCGGGCCAGGGCAAGGGCCGTGCTCAGGAAGGCCGCAAACCGCTCGTCGCCGTGGGGGAGCGTTTCGGCTTCCGCGACCAGATGACGATAGTAAACTCGCGTTTCCAGCGAGGCGTTCGGTTTTTGGCCCAACCTGGCGAGCAGAGAGGAGATTGGGCCCTTGCTCCGTACTCCCGAACGGTAAGTGGCTTCCACGGCGCCCGGTGAGAGCCGGACGGAATCGACCGCCGTCATCAGCAGTCCCAGGTCGGGGTCCTGACGCACTGTGGAAACCACCACAGGCGTGACCATGCGAAGGATCAGTTTGGGCACCCTCACTCGGCCGACCCGGAGGCTTTCCGGACCGACGCTCACTCGCCCTTCGGACACTTCCAGCCGGCACGCCCCCTCGACGTTCACGTAGCGAAGTCGGGAAAAGGGAGAGGGCGTCTTGAGCGACGCGCATCCCGTGACCTTGCCTTCGGCGAGCGCGACTTTCGCCTTTGCGTCGACGGGGCTGTGGGCCGAGGCGGCCGCGATAAGAAAGTTGACGTCTCGTTCGGCCAGGCGAAATCGCTGGGTTCCGTTTCCCGTCTGTCGCCTGCTTGCGATCACGTCCGCCACGCGGCGCTTCTCGGCGGAGGTCACCCTGGGCATCTCAAACGGCAGCGGGGCGTCGTCCATCGCCAGCAACACGAGAGCGGCGGCCGCAACGGTCAATGTTACGAGGAGCAGGGCCATCTTCGGCAGAAGCCACAGCATCGCCCCAACCCCCCGCAGAAACGTGGCACCAATCCACGCCCCCAGCGTGTAGCCCGCCAAGGGCGCCAAGAGATATACGACGCCAGGCACGCGCCAAAGCGTGATCCCTTTCACGATCGCGGCAAGCCCGATTCCCAGAAGCAAGATCAACCCAATACGCCCAAGCGAGGTGAGAAAGCTACGGCCGGCGGCCGGGCGCCCAAGGCAAACGCACACCAGGAATCCCGTGACGACGAACTTGGCCACTTCAACCAGCCCGCCCGTGCCGATTGCGGCGAGCCAGTCGAAGGGCTCTAAGAGATCGTCCAGCCGGAAGGCCGACGCGTCGCCGGCCGGGCCGGGCCGGCCTCGGATCACGCCCAGGATGCAGAGGAAGACGACGTACCCGAGCAGAACACACGCGGCGATCCAGCGCTTGCGGTCGGATCGCTGCGGCGTCGAGCGCTGGGAGGACTCAACCGCCTCGCCGTTGGGTGCGGATGACGACCCGCTTGGTGCCATATGCGTCGCTCGACAGGGGGAAGGGGATAAACCGGCTGCCCTACGCGGCCAACATGCTTCAGCCGGCTTCTCTTACACGGGATCGGCCCAGACATGCCACGGCTTCGATCCCCTTGATCCTATCGGAAACCACGGCCTAGTGCAATTGTCGCCGTCCGGAGCCGAGGCGAGTCGCGTGGCGCGGCGTGCCACTGCTTCGGCAGAAGCAGTGTCGGCGTCCAGTGTCGGCCGGGTGGCATGGCGTCGCTTGCGTCGCCATGTTTCCACCCCACATGCCCACGCTTCGCGAGGGCATGCCACCCTGGCGGTAATCAGCGAACCAGTTTTCCGACAAAGCCGAGTCCAGTTACGCCTTGCGGATCTTCTCGCGGCCTTCGGTCACGTTGCGGGTGGCGTTGCGGGTGTCGATCACCAGCGGTGCGTGCCGGACAATGAAATCGTAGTCGTAGGCCGAGTGATCCGTGGCGATCAGCACGCAATCTTGCGAGGCGAGGAACTCGGCCGTCAATTCGCTGCTGGCAAGGTCGGGCACGTCGTGGTGCCGCATCTCGGGG
>JBDRTC010001257.1:0-2371 GCA_043824335.1 Planctomycetota bacterium
GAAAGGTCGAACAGCGGCTGAAGAAGATCGAAGACCTGACGGCGTTTGTCCGCAAGAGCGGCCGCGCCGAACTCGACGAGCACGCGGTCACGGTGAACTTTTCCGAGGTGATCGCCTCGTTCGACCCGAACACGAAGCGGAGCCGCGAGGAGATCCTGGAAGACCTGCGGGAGGCCATGGCCGACGTCCCCGGCATCGTCACGGCGGTCGACCAGCCGTTGCAGCACCTGATTTCGCACACGCTCTCGGGCGTCACGGCCCAGGTGGCCATCAAGCTCTTCGGCAACGACCTTCCGACGCTGCGTCGCACGGCACAGGAAATCAAGGCTGCAATCGCCGACGTGGAGGGAGTCAAGGACTTGCAGGTCGAGCCGCAGGTCGACATCCCGCAGTTGCGGATCGAAGTCGACGGAGATCAGCTCAAGAAGTACGGCCTGCGGAGGGCCGACGTCAATGAGCTGGTGGAAACGGGCATGCACGGATCGGTCGTTTCCCAGGTGCTGATCGGACAACGGACCTTCGATCTTCTGGTCCGGCTCGACGAGCCCTACCGCGAAGATCTCGAAGCGGTCCGGCGACTCACCCTGGATCTCCCCGGCGGTGGCACCACCAGTCTCCAGAGCGTGGCCAAGGTTTACGAGGGGGACGGTCCGAACACGATCAAGCGGGAGAAGGTGAAGAAACGGATTGTCATCCAGTGCAATACGGCCGGGCGCGGGCTTGTCGACGTGGTCCGAGACATCAAGCGGCGAATCGCGCCGATCGAACGGTCGCTCCCCTCCGGCGACTACTTCATCGAATACGGCGGGCAGTTCGAGAGCCAGCAGTCGGCCTCCCGGGTGATCGCGATCCTCTTCGCCGTGTCGCTGGTCGGCATGTTCCTCGTGCTCTATGCGATGTTCCGCTCGGCCAACCTCTCTTTGCAGGTGATGATCGCGCTTCCCATGGCGTTCATCGGTTCGGTGGCCGCGTTGTACCTCACCGGCCAGACGTTGACCGTGGCCGCCATGGTGGGCTTTATCTCGCTCTCGGGCATCGCCTCCCGCAACGGAATCCTCCTGCTCAACCACTACCTGCACCTGGTCGAGCACGAAGGCGAGACGTGGTCGCGGGAGATGATCGTCCGCGCCGGCAAGGAACGCCTGGCGCCCGTGCTGATGACGGCGCTCACCTCGGGCATCGGACTGGTGCCGCTGGCCATGGCCGCGGGCGAGCCGGGAAAAGAGATCCTGTACCCCGTGGCCACGGTCATTATCGGCGGGCTGATCAGCAGCACGCTGTTGGAGTTCCTGGTGCGGCCGGCCCTGTTCTGGACGTTCGGCGTGGGCGCAGCCGAGCGGGTGCTTCGGCAAAGCCGGGAGGAAGTGGCGCTGTTCGAGAGGGGCGCAATGCTGGAGAACTGAACGAGTCGCGGCTGTGACCAGGTTTACTTTCCCATCGACTTTCTGTCATGAAAGGAGTTTTGCAATGCGTATTGGCTTTCTCTCTCTGTGTGGGACGGCGGTGCTGGCCCTGAGCGTCTCTCTCGTCGGATGCGGTTCCGACTCTGGAGAAACGCCGGCCGGGAGTCCTTCCAGCCCGCCCGCCGCCTCCGAAGCGGACGACGACCATGGCGACCACGACCACGGCGACGCCGCCGGTCATGTGCATCCAACCGAGGGTCCGCACGGCGGACAACTCATCGAACTGGGAAACGCGGAATATCACGCGGAGCTGGTCGACGACGAGAAGACGCACACGGTGACCGTCCACCTGCTCGACGCCGCGGGAAAAGAGCCCGTTGGCATCGACCAGCCCGAGATCACGCTGCAGTTGCTCCATGACGGCGACTTCGCCACCTACGCCTTGAAACGAGCCGCGGGGCAAACCGGCGCCGCCTCGGCGTTTGAAATCGTCGACGCCGGGCTCTCGGAAGCCTTGTCGAGTGAAGACGGCGTTCAAGGCCGGCTGCAAGTCACCATCAACGGCAAGCAATACAGCGGCGACGTCAAACACGCCCCGCACGAAGGTCACGACCACGGAGATGATGACCACGCGGACCACGATCACGACGGCGACGATCACGACGGCGAGGACCACGAGCACTGATTGCATCGCGAGCCCGGCGGACTATACTGGCTCAGCAAGGAGACATCTCTGGTTCCCAAGCTCCGCTTGGGAACCAGTGGTAGCATGTAATCGGCAACCACAAAACAGAGCGACACCATGAGGAACCCCCGCGCGCCGCGCCCGCTCGCATTTCTCGTGCTCCTTCTCGTTTCCGTGACGGCCACGGCTGCCGCGCCGGAGGAGAAGCCGCGGCCGAACATCGTGCTCATCATCGCCGACGATCTGGGCTACGGCGACCTGGCCTGTTACGGCTGCCCCGACA
>JBDRTC010001258.1:0-20972 GCA_043824335.1 Planctomycetota bacterium
CGTGCAGGCTTTTCCTTGTCCCGCTTAGCCGGACTCTTGCCTGTCGCGGCGTAGCCGCAACTGACCGAGGGTTCAGGGTTCGGGGTTCAGGGTTCAGAATAGCCGCTTCCGACGGTTATCGTGCGCGCAAACAGACATGCGGTCGTCCATTGTGCCCACGTGGGAGAGTCCTGAACCCTGAACCCTGAACCCTCTCGAATCAGACACGTTGCGTCGTCCCCGGAAAGCTCCTCGCTTTAACCCGGTTGCCGGCTTTGGTACACTGGGGCCGTCATGTCCAAACGGTTCCTGATCGTCGGGGGCGGTTCGATGGGCAGGCGGCGCATCCGCTGCCTGGCGGCCAACCACGTTGCGCCCGAGCAGATCCGCGTGGTCGACGTCCGGCCGGACCGGCGAGGCGACGTTCTTAAGCGACATCAGGTCGAGAGCCTCCCCGACCTCGACGCGGGACTGGCGTGGGGGCCCGACGCGGTCTTCGTCTGCGTCTACCCCGAGGCGCATCTGGAAATCTGCCTGGCAGCCGCCCGGGCGGGAAAGCACGTTTTTTGCGAGGTGCCGCTGGCGATCGAGCCGACCGGGATCGACGAGCTACGGCGGCTCGCGGAAACAAAGTCCCTCGTCGTCGCCCCGGCCTGCCAGGTCCCCTTTCACCCGCTGGTCCGACAGGCCAAGCAGTGGCTCGACGATCCGGCGTTCCCGGCGCCGCTGATCTGCCACTTCGTTTCCGGGCAGTATCTTCCCGACTGGCATCCGTACGAGGATTACGGCGAGTACTTCGCCGCGGCGAGCCAGAAGACCGGCGGGGTCAGCCTCGACGTGATCGCCATGTACCTGACGAGCCTCTACTGGATGATCGGCGACCGGTTCTCGCGGCTTTACTGCGAGGGCAGCCGGTTGAGCACGCTGGCGATCGACGGTTGCGACTGCCACCAGATCATCGCCCGATCCGCCGGCGGAATGGTGCTCACCTACCAGTCAGACCTGATCCGCCGCGCGCCGGAGGCGACTTTGCAGATTATCAACGAGCAGGGCACCGTCGAGGTGGGCCTGGATCGCGCGAGGCGGTTTCTCAAGAGTGCCGGCCGGTGGGAAACCGTCGGTCTTCCCGACGGCTTCCAATATGAGCAGTGCTACGTCGACGAGGTCACGCGGTTTCTGGAATGCCTGGAAGGCCGCGCCGAGTGGTTGATATCGCTGGAAACGGCCGTCGACGTGATCCGCTTCTGGCGGGCGGCCGAGAAAAGCGCCGCAACGGGCGGCCCCGTCGACCTGTGACCCCTACGTGTACCTGCCCGGTTAGCAGCCCGTTGAACGTGTCCCGAAGGAGGAGCAGCCATGCCAAGCCGGCTTCACACCGCAGCTTTTCTCGTTCTTGCAGCCGTTCATTCCTCGGCGGCCTCGGCGGCCGAAGAGCCGACGTTCCAGCGGCTGGTCATCGCATCACACGAGAACGCGCCGAGGAACTGCTATCCCTCAATGGCCCGGCTGGCCGACGACCGCTTGATGGTCGTCTGGAGCTTGTGTAACGGGAACGCGTGCCACATCGTGGGCGCGTTCTCCAGCGATCACGGAAGCACCTGGTCGCCGGCCATTCGGCTGATCCAGACGCCCGGCGGCCGCGACTACGACCCCAGTATCGTCGTTTCGGGAAATCGCGTTCTCGTCACGTCGACCACGCTTCCCGAGGGCGGCGGCATCCGCACGTCAACAACTTGGTGTACCCGTTCCGACGACAACGGCCACACCTGGGGCAATCTGTACGCGATCCCGATGAACCATCGGTACACGTGCGGCAAGACCCATCACGGCCTGCGTCTGGGGTCGGGCACGCTCTTGATGGGCTATTCCTGGGACGTGATCTGCGAAGAGGGCAAAACGCTTCAAACCGAAGGCGAGATGCACCTCCGCGCCGGCGTGATGATCTCGACCGACGACGGGAACTCCTGGACCAACGGCGGCGACACCGACGCCGATTACCAGAAAGTCTCCGGCGGCGCCGTCGACGGCACCGACGAACCGGCCATCGTCGAGCTCGAGGACGGCAGCATCTACACGCTCATGCGGACCGGCTCCACGCACCTTTACGAAGCCCGAAGCGCCGATGAAGGCCGAACGTGGACCGGGATCGGCCCCAGCCCTTTGCGCGGCACAAACGCGCCGGCGGCCTTGTGTGAGTTCGATATCGCCGGTCGCCGGGGGATCATGTGCGTCTGGGACAACGCCCGAACACGGTACCCGCTCTGCGCCGCCGCTTCGTTCGACGGCGGGCGTACCTGGAGCCGGCCCAGGGACATTGCGGGCCCGACCGGCGGGCAGCAGGCCTCCTATCCCAGTTGCCAACAGGCGGCAGACGGCACGCTCATCGCCGTGTGGCAGCAGGACGTGCCCGGCGGTCGCGACGTCCGCTCGGCCCGGTTCAACCTCGCCTGGCTGCTCGTCGATCCATTGGCGGAACCTTGAGCCTCGATTCTCAAAGCGGGTCCATGCCAAGAGAGCTTCCACGGAGAAATGCGTTAGAGTGTTTTCGTCGACGCCGCCCGGGCGGTCATCCGCGATTGCGACATGCCCTTGTTCGATTACCTGATTGCCAGCGAGGGCAGCTTCGACGCCGCCGTCCACGGAATCTTCGAGCTGGCCGGGTTCGCCAAGCGTTACCGCCGCCCGCCCTACCATTCGCTCACCGACAAGCAGATGGAGGACCTGGCCGAGTTTCTTAAGAAGAAGAACTTCCTGTAGGATGTCGTAATGGAATCCGTCGGATGAAAGGAGCCGCCCGATGCAAACCGTGAAGCTGATCGCTCTGGTGTCCGCCGCGTTTTGGGTCGGCAACGCCTACAAGTACACGTTGACACTGAAATGATCGCATGGTCCCACGGGGTATCCGGGTGAGGTAGGCTAGACAGCCTATTGCCCCACGCCTCGCTGGCCCCCGGTGTGTTCACCGAGGGATGACTACCGATGTGGTGGCGGGGTCAACTACCGGCCCAAGCCCAGTCCCACGAACGGATTGGTCCGCTTCTCCTGCCCCACCGTGGTTGGCGGGCCGTGGCCGGAGAGGAGGATGGTTTCGTCGGGCAGAGGGAACAGCTTCTGGTGGATGCCGTCGGCCAGTTGCTGGGAATTGCCGTCGGGGAAGTCGGTCCGGCCGATGCTCCCGGCGAAGATCACGTCGCCCACAAACACAATCGGCGGGTCCTGGCCCTTCCAGAGGTAGACCACGTGCCCCCTCGAATGGCCGGGGATCTCCCGCACCTCAAGGTCGAACCCGGCGGCCGAGTACGTATCGCCGTCGCCGACGGTCACATCGGCCGGGGGGCTGGTGATTGGCATGCCGAAGGCGGCCGAGAGGTTCAGGGCCGCGTCGGTCAGCTTGGCCGCCTCATTGGTGCCGATGACCAGCGGGCAGTCCCCAAAACGCCTTTTCAACGCGGCGTTTCCGCCAATATGGTCGCCATGCCCATGGGTGTTCAGGATGGCAGCCGGCTCGAGCCGCTCGGCGTCGAGGTGCGCGAGGATTTTTCCCGGTTCCAGGCCCGGGTCGACGATGAGACAGTCGTCCCGCCCTTCCAGCCGGGCCACGTAGGTGTTCTCCTGAAAGTCGACGGAAACGATGGTCGCGAGTTGAATCTTGGGGTGCTTCACAAACTGACCTCCCCACGAGGGCGGAAACTGGGTAAATTACAGTGGTATCGTAGCGGGTTCCGGCCAGCCCAACCGCAACGGTTGGGCAAGATTGATGGCGTCGTTGGGCCCATTGTAAGTTTGTCAACTGGAAACGGCGATAACGACGAAGGGGGCATTTTGGCGCGTAACTGGACTTTTGCAAGAGTCCAGCTGTAACACGCACAATTACCAGGTCGTTTTCCACAGGGATGTAGTTGGGCCAGCCGCCGCACTCGGCCTCGTTTCGGTCGATTCGCCTTCCGGCCCGTGATCTCGCAACAAGGGAGTGTGCTCCATGGTTTTTCCGAAGAGGAACTGGGTTTTGCGGGGTTGGCTGCCGGCGTTGGCGGCGTCGGCCTGTCTGGTCTCTTGGGCGGTGGCCCAGGATTACGGCGTGCCGGCGCAGGGCCGCCGGCTCGGTCAACCGACCCAGCGGCCGTCGCCGCAGGCACAGTCTCCGTACCGGGTCGCTCAGAAAACCGTGCCGGGCGTCAACCGGCCGGCCGGAATGGAAAGCACCACTCAGCCCCAGGAGCACCCCCTGATGCCGGCCATTCGCTGGGCCCGCGACGGCCGCCAAAGCGTCCGGCAGATCCAAGACTACTCCGCCGTGATGGTCAAGCGGGAGCAGATCAACGGGAAGGTGGGCGACGAGCAGTACATGTTCCTCAAGGTCCGGCACCGCCCGATGAGCGTCTACATGTACTTCTTGAAGCCGGAGAATCTCCAAGGCCAAGAGGTGATGTGGATCGAGGGACAGAACGACGGCAAGATGTGGGCCCACGGCACCGGCTTGAAGAGCGTGTTCGGCACCGTGTCGCTCAACCCGACCAGCTCGCTCGCCATGGACGGGCAGCGCTACCCGATCACCGAGATCGGCCTCCTCAATCTCGTCACGCGGCTGTTGGAGATCGCGGAAAAAGACTCCCAGTACGGGGAGTGTGAGGTCAAGTTCATCCCGGGCGCCAAGATCAACGATCGCACCTGCACGTGCATTCAGGTGGTGCACCCGGTGCCCCGGAGCAACTTCCTTTTCCACATCGCCCGCATCTTCGTCGACGACGAGCTGAACGTGCCGATCCGCTACGGGTGCTACGACTGGCCCAGCCAGCCGGGCGAGTCCCCCATGCTGATCGAGCAGTACACCTACCTGAACCTGAAGCTGAACAACGGGTTCACCGACGCCGACTTCGATCTCCGCAACCCGCAGTACCGGTTCAAGTCGTCGGGAGGAAACGGCGGCTAGCTTCGCGTTGGCCAAGCGGTGCGTTGCACGCGCCCTACCTCCCGCCAGCACTCTCTGGCCAGGCCCCGAAATCGGGGAAAGCCAATCCTGCCATGCCCCCAAAATAGCGGGGCAAGGGTCGCGGATCTCCGCCGTTCCGGGTATTGTGGAACTAGCCGGGCTGCTAAACAACGGCGACGCTATCCGCTTGCGCGAGAATACCTTCGGAGCCGACCCTATGTATTTCACGTTCGACTGTCCCCATTGCAGCAAGAAGCTTAAGGTCCGCGAGGAGGCCGCCGGCCGCAAGGCCGGATGCCCGTACTGCCGGGCGTCGGTCGTCGTGCCCAGCCCGCCGTCCGAGTCGGGCGCCGCAGACGACCTGTCGGCCTTCAAGGGCATCGGCGATTCCCAGCAAACGGAAAAGGTCGCCGGCAAGGCCCGCCGCAAGGAGCAGCCCGCCCCGGCCAAACACAAGTCGGCCGGCAGCCTGGCCGACCGCACCGACGTGAGCATCGTGCGAAGCTGCCTTTTGGGCACGGCCGCCGCGGCGACGTTTCTGGTGCTCATGGCGCCGTTTGCCAACTTCTACCTGGGGGAGCTGTTTTTCAAGCGGGGCTGGGTGCCGTTCGTGCTCGTGTTCCTGATGAGCTGGTCGGCGGCCATTCTGGTGCTCAAGTCGCGCAAGCTGAAGCGGCAGAAAGCCTCGATGCTCTTTGATTTGCTGCCCAGCGACGTGTCGGAAGAAATCAGCGAAGACAGCGTCGACAAATTCGTCGCGCACATCCACAGCCTGCCGGTCGAGCCGGGAGAGAGCTTCCTGATCAACCGCGTGGTGCGAGGACTGGAGCACTTCCGCGTCCGCAAGAGCAACCCGGAAGTGGCCAGCATGCTCGCCTCCCACTCGGAAATCGACGCCAACGCCGTGCAGTCGAGCTACACCCTGTTGAACGTGTTCATTTGGGCAATCCCCATTCTCGGCTTCGTCGGCACGGTGATCGGCATCAGCGCGTCCGTGGGCAGCTTCTCCGGCGCGCTGGAATCGGCCCAGGAAATCTCGGGGCTCAAGGATTCGCTCAACGACGTCACGGGCGGGCTGGCCACCGCGTTCGACACGACGCTGATCGCCCTGGTGATGAGCATGCTGGTGATGTTCCCCTCAAGCTCGCTGCAAAAGGCCGAGGAGGACCTGCTCAACTGGGTCGACGAGTACTGCAACGAGAACCTCCTCAAACGCCTCCAGGACGGCGGCGACTTGAGCTCGGTCCAGGATACCACCAAGATCCGCAAGGCGTTCGACGCCGCTTTGGCCCCGCATCATGCCGAGCTCAAAGCCTGGACGGAAAAACTCGAATCGATCGGCTCCAGCTTGACCAAACAGGTCGCCGAGGGGTGGGGCGAGATCAACAAGCGGGTGGAGGCACGGCAAACCGAAACCGCCGAGCAGATCCGCGACCTCGACGCCATGGCCGGGTCCTTCCTTAAAATGATGACCGGCCTGGCCCAGCAGACCGAAGCGGTCCACCGCCAGGCGGCCGCCGGAATGACCGAATCGGCCGAGTCGATGAGGGCCTATTTCACCGCGTTGGAACGAGGCGTCAACGGGCTCAACGACGTGCTGGGGGCATTGGGCGAAAAGCAGGTCGTCGTCCACACGCAGCGCCGCCGTGGATGGTTCTCCCGCGGAAAACGCAAGGGCTAAGAGCCATGGCCAGACGAAAACGAAAGAGCGGACAGTCGGTCTCGCTGTTTCCGTTCCTGAGCATCCTTGCCTGCCTGATCGGCACGCTCACATTGATGATCACCGCCCTGGCCCTGGGGCAGATGGACACCGAAGAAGTCGCCAGCGGCCTGAAGCTCGACTATCTCCTGCGGCAGATCGCAGCTCTCGAAGACCGGATCAAGGAACTCGAGGCCAACGCCGACGACGCGCACAAAGACCTGGCCCGGGCCAAGGCCGAGCTCGAGCGGCTGTTGCTCATCAAGAAGAGCCTCTTGGAGAAGAACGACGAGGAGAAACCCAAGATCGACGCGCCCAAGATCGACGACGAGGCGCACAAGAAGCGGCTGGCCGAGATCGACGAAGAGATCAAAGCGCAGGAGGAGCTGAAGCAGGAACTGCTGGCCAAGCTGAAGGAGCTTGGCAAACCGCGCGAAGAGGCGGACGTTCGCATCCGGCCCGGCGGCAGCGGCGTCGATCTGAAGCCGACGTTCGTCGAGTGTACCGCCGCCGACGTGGTGCTGCTCGAGAGCGACCCTCCCAAGCGGGTCCGCCAGCCTGATCTGAATACCGACGCGGATTTTCTCGCCCTCCTGAACCGGATCGCCGAGGACCCCAAGTCCACGGTCATCTTCCTCGTCCGCGACGACGCGCTTCCCACCTACTATGCCGCCAGTGCCGTGGCCCGGTCTCGCTTTGCCCGAAACGGCAAGCTGCCGGTCATCGGCCACGGGCGGATCGACCTGAGCTTGTTTAAGAAGTGAGTCCATGCGACGACCGAAGAAGCAAACCGGCGCAAGCCTTGACTCCCTGTTGGACACGATGACCAACGTCGTGGGGATCCTGGTGATTCTCCTCATCGTCACGCAGGTCGGCGTGAGCAGCGCGGTGAAGCGGATCAGCACCACGGTCACGGTCACGCCCGAGGAAATCGACGAAGCCCTCCGGCGGTTCCACGAGCTGAAGCGGCTCTACGAGGCACTCTCGGGGGAGGACGACGAGGACGTGGCCGATTCCTCGTCAAAACTCCTCCGGCTCAAGAAGGCGATCGAAGACGAACAGGCGAACATCGACGTGCTCCGGGGGCAGAAGGAGAAACGCAAGCTCGACGCCGAGCTCGAGCTCGAAGCCCTCCGGCGGCAAATGCAGGAACTCCTGGACAAGCAGAAAGAGGAGGCCGACCAACTGCTGGCCAATCGCGACAAGATCGCCGAGGAGCTGGCCTCGCTCAGAGCGCAATTGGCCGAAACGCCCGAGATGGAGGGGTTGCCGGCCAAGGTGATCACGCTGCCCAATCCCCGCTCGGCCCCGGAAGGGACCGGGCCGCAAACGGTCCTCTGCCGCGAGGGGCGGGTCTTGTTCGTCGACGCCGAGAACATCCAGAAGGAGGCCCAAAAGAAGGTCGGCTTCATCATCCAGCGAAAGAAGCTCGGCCGCGATCCGGCGGCCGGCATCGACAGCAAGATCCTCGCCGAGGAGTTCAACCGCGATCCCCCCAAAAATCGCAACTGGCCCTTCGACGTGAAAATGACGATCGCCGGGCGCGCTGCCAAGCTGGTGCTCGAGCGCCGCGAGGGGGGCGGAGAAACGGCCGACGAGATCAAGCGGTCGAGTTCCCGGTACCAACGGCAGCTCAGCCGCACCGATCGCAACCAGTACTACCTGCGCTTTCTCGTCTGGCCCGACAGCTTCGAGGCCTACCTGGAAGCCCGCAAGCTCTCCTCCGAGCGCGACCTGCTGGCCGGCTGGAAGGCACAAACCGCGACGGCCGAACACACGATCGACCTGGGCGGCGACCTTCGCGTCGGCCCGCCGCCCCCGCCTCCGAAGCCCAAGCCGAAACCGAAGCCGGGCGAAGCGCCCCCCCCTCCCCCGAAGCCGGCCGCGCCGCCCAGGCCGCTTCCGACCGACGTGATCGACTGACCGGCCTTCGTCGGCAATCGGCTCCTCATCAAGGACAAGACCTCGCGTGCGCTCTGGTCGCTGGCAGCCCGTTGAAAAACGCGAGTTAGTTTCTGTTGCGGAAAGTCGGGTGCCATGCCCTCGCTTGCGTGGGCATGTGTCCCGGCACCGGAGAAATCGGCACATGGCCAAACGAGTTTGGCCATGCCACCCCCCATCTCTGACTTTCCGCAACAGAAACGCGTTAGGCCTTTCCTACCGGTGGTTGGGGTTGGGCACGGGCATCTGGGCCCCGACCTCGGTTCGCCACTGGTGGAGCTTGGCGCGGAGCGTTGCGGCCAGCTCGGGATGTTGGGCGGTCAGATCGGTGGTTTCGCCGAGGTCGTCCTTGAGGTTGTACAGCTCGACCTGCATGTCTTCGTAAACCTCGATCAGCTTCCAGTCGCCCTGGCGGATCGCGCCGTACGGGTAGCCGCCGATCGGGTTGTAGTGCGGATAGTGCCAGTAGACGGCGTCGCGTGCCAGCGTGCCGCTCTGTCTGAACAGCGGCATCAGGCTCGCGCCGTCGACGTCCGCGTTGTGGCCGGCGTCGCCCTGGAGCTTGGCGATCTCCAGCAGGGTGGGGTAGAAATCGACGCTCGTAACCACCTCGCGGCAGAGGCTCTCCGGCGCCACGACGCCGGGCCAACGGACGACCAACGGCACGCGCACGCCGCCCTCGTATGGGAAGCCCTTGCCCGAGCGGAGTGGGCGGTTCGAGGTGGCCGCCGGACGCAGCAGCCCGCCGTTGTCGGAGAAGAGGATCACCACGGTCTCGTCGGCCAGGCCGAACCGATCGAGCGTGTCGACGACCCGGCCCACGCTCTGGTCGACGCTCTCGACCATGGCGGCGTACACGGGGCTCGCCTGCCCGGCGGAACCCGGCTTCTCCCGATACCGGGCGATCAAGTCTTCCTTCGCCTGGATCGGCGTGTGAACGGCGTAATGGGCCAGGTACAGGAAGAACGGCTCTTCGCGGTGAGCGGCGATGAAGTCGACGGCCTCGTCGGTGAGCCGGTCGGTCAGGTACTCGCCCGGGGTTCCGCCGGGTAGCCGAGGCCGATTGCCGTAGGGATCGAAATAGGACTTCGGCGCCCCGGCGTTGCTGCCGGCCACGTTCAGATCGAATCCCTGGTGCTCGGGGAAGTACGGCTCGCCGCCCAAGTGCCACTTGCCCACCGCGGCCGTGGCGTAGCCGGCCGACTGGAGCACCTCGGCGATCGTCACCTCCTCGCGGGCGAGGTATTGTCGCCAGTCGGGGATTTGAAGTTTCGCATTGGGCGGCGTGCTGCCGGGAATCCAATCGGTCAGGCCCAGCCGCGCGGGATACTTGCCGGTGAGGATGCTCGCCCTGGTGGGAGAGCACGCCGGGCAGGCCGCGTAGGCGTCGGTGAACCGCATCCCCTCCCGGGCCAGTTGGTCGATCCGCGGCGTTTCGTAGTAGCGGCTTCCCGAGCAACCCAAGTCGGCCCAGCCCAGGTCGTCGATGAGGAGGAAGACGATATTGGGCCGAGTCGGGAGCGTGGCCGGGCCCGGCTCCTCCGCAGCCCGCACGGCACTTGCCGGAAGGCCCGCCAACATCCACGCGCACGCGGCGACGGTCATCGTGAAGGAAACGCGCAAGAACATGGACCGCCCCTTACTATTGCGAGGCCAGCCGATCGCTGAGCTTGCGCCATTGGGCGATCGAGCCTGTCAGGTGCTCCCGGGCGTCGCCGCCGATCCCGTAGCACATCAGGGCGACGGGGCCGCGGTAATCAAGCGCTTGGAGGGTTTTGAGCAGAGCATATATGTCGAACGTGCCCTGGTCGAGCGGCTGAATCAATCGGTCCCAGCCGGGTTCCGACTTCCCGGCAACGTCGGCGCCGTTAATGCTCACGGCAAACAGGTAGGGCATCGCCGGACCGAGCAAAGCCTTCAGGTCGGTCGGCTCCTCGTTCCTGAGCCAATGGCAGAGGTTGAAGATGAATCCCAGGTTGGGGCGATCGACCTGTTTGGAGAGGGCAACGGCGTGATCGACGCGCACCAGCCAGTCGCCCGTGTGGCAATAAAGCACTACGCGAACCCCCGACTCCGCGGCCACGTCGGCCATTTCGCGGAGCATGGGCACGGCGAGGGCCTCCCCGGCGGGATCGGCCGGCTTCATGCCGCCGATGGTGACGTACAAGGCGACGTCGCGCCCTTTGAGAAGCGGGAGGACTTCCTTGAGTTGCGGCAGGTAAGGCCGATCCTTCGCGGTCAAATCGATCCGCAGCCCGAGGAGGAAGAGTTTGAGCCCGGCGGCGTCCAAGGTTCGCAGCCGCTCGGGGACGTTCTCCAGGCCGACGTGTCCGGCGCCGTCGAATCCCAGCTCCTTGAGCATTTCCGCCTGTTCTGGGAGGGTCCGTTTTTTTGCGTCGTGGGTATCCATGCAGAAGGCGAAGATGGGGTTCCCCGGCCGCGCCGCGCCCGGCTCAGCCCCCTTCGCCGGCAGTGCGAAGCACGCGCAGGACGACGCAACGAGAATTGATAGGACCCGATTACGCTTCGATCTCGTGTTCATGGGTGTTCTCCCGCAGGTTTGGCAGTGAGGAACATTGACCGGGTGGAAAAGTCAAACAAGTAGGTTATGCTTCAGCATATCGCCCCAGCATCTGATATGCTGAAGCATAACCTACTTGTCTGAAGCATAACCTACTTGTCTTGTCTCAAATTCTGTCCGCGTGGGTACACGTGCCGCTACGCCCTCCAGGGCCGCGGCCTGTCTTTCTCTCGCTTGACCAATCGCTTCACGAGGTCGCAGTTCTCTTCGATCTGGAAGTCGAACATCCCCACGGCGATGAAGTCGGCCCCGCTGCGAAAGGCGTGTGCAAAGCCCTGCCTGGGGTCGATCGCCCCGGCGGCCAGCACCTTGAACGCAATCCAGGGCTTGGTGACCGTGCGCATGAACTCGACCGTCTCCTCCGGGTTGATGCACCACATGCTGTCGTACCAGCCTTCCCCGCCGTCGAGCCAGATGAATTCCTTGCGAAGCTCTTTGGGGGTGGCGGACGGATAATCGTCGCCGTGCAGCGTCTTGACGTAAAAATCGCAGGGCACCTGGTGCTTCTCGCACGCGATGGGAACCTCGAGCGAATGGCTGCCCACGCCCGCGGGGATGCCGTGCGCCTTGACGTACTCCACGGCCCGGGCGATTCTGTCGACCTCGCCGGCCCTCACCAGTTGGTCCCCGGCCACGCCCCAGACGTACAGCGCGGGAACGCCGGAGTCGACCTGCCCTTTGATCTCGTCCTTCAGCTTCTGTTCGTCCTGGCCGGCGCTGGGATGGATGCTGGGAATGATCTGCATGTGCCCGCCGTGCTCCTTGTTGTACCGATGGACCAGCGCGGCGCCGCTCTCGAAGACCGCGGTGACGCCGTTTTCCTCGGCCAGCTTCAGCGTCTCGAATATCTTCTCCTCGGTCACGTAAGCCCTGAACAGACGGGTGACGTAGTTCAAATCCCTGGCGTGCATGCACCCGCTGACGAGATTGCCGCCCAAGAGGAGCCGGCTGATCTTGAGGCCGCCGATCGTTCCGTAGGGCATGCCGCCGGCGTCCGATTCAGATTGCGTTTCCTGGTCGGTGGTTTCCGCTTCAGCCGCGGGAAGCCTGCTCGCCGCGCCGCCTCCCAGCACCGCGCCGGCGGCGCCGGTCACCGCAAGAGAGCTGCTCAAGAAACCGCGTCGGTTGAGATGCTTTGACTCGGACACGTCTTTGCTCCTTCGTATCGGCTGGAACGGTTCAGGTGCCTTTCTCCCAGACGCGCTTCGTGTCTCCGATTGTCGTCGCCGGATGCCGCCCTGGCAAGGCTTTTCCCGGGTTTGGGAGGGGGACAGTCCCATTTTCCCTGCGGGAAAATTGGGACAGTCCCCGAGTTATTCTCCGGCCGCTCCTTGCTCGCCAGGCTGCCGGGCCGTCCAACCGGGGATGATGAACCGATTGGGGCCGGGGATCTTCCGCCGAGGAAAGTAGCACTCTTCGGTCGTGCCGTCGGTAATTCTCAGCCCGTGATCGTCCCGGAGGAGGATCACCGACTTGCCTTCGGCGGGCGCGACGGCGTTGATCTCGTAGCCGTGCGTGTGGCCGTCAGCGTGCGTGACGATCATCCACCGGCCGGCCAGGGCATCGCCGGGTGGCAACTCCGCGGTTGTCACGAAGCTGTCGGCGGCGGCCCCGTCGGCCTTGCGAGTGGCCGACTCGATCGTGCCCTCCCAGCGAGGAGCCTCGCACGTCAGGACAAAATCACCTTTACTCAACCTCACGCCGTCGACCAGCCAGGCCGCAACGACCTTGCCGGCGCGCTCCCGCAAAACCCCCAGCCGGCCTTGAAAGCGGATTCCGCCTGAGAGACGCCGTTCGGGGTACGGTGGTTCGTCCAGCGTCGATACGATCGTGTCCTCCAGGTTGCCATGCGGAACCTTCAAGGCGACCGCGTGGTCGCCGGACTCTTCGAGCGGTAGGGCAAGGACATCGCCCAGAAACGGCTCGGGCCGAAACGGCTCGTGGACCGCCGCGAAGACGCCGGCAAGCGGGGCCTCGCCGCTTCGCCGCACGACCAACTGGGGCATCCAATGGTCGTAGACCTTGCGGTCGTCTCCCTCGGCCGGGCGAACCTGGGGAGAACTCCCGAGAAAGACCTCCGTGCTCGGCCCCCCGAGCAAATGGACCCGAACGCCGGCGCCGGCCGTCGCTCCTTCGGCGCCGGCGTAACGGAACGTGACGTGGAACGAATCGCCCGTTTCGGCCTCGCGGAGTTGGCGGATCAGGCCGTAGGGCAAAACGGGGGACGACTCGCCCACCGGCTCCACCCACTGCTCTTGAGGCTCCAACAGCGTGCCCTCCCGGGGCACAAGCGGCAGGGAGCAGCGGGCCGTCATCTCGTCGTCGGCGCTTCCGTGCAGGAGCCAATCGTGGACCGAGCCCCCTCGGAGCCGGAACACGTCGACGACGTAGGCATCCGTCTCGGAAACGGGCACCAGCAACAACTGGCGGCGGTACATTTCCACCAACTGGGGATAAGCCCGCTGGCCGCGGGCCTCAACGACACAGAGGCCGGCGGCGTCCGGGAGAAACATCATCAGGTCGCCGTCGGAATTCCCCGTGCTCTCGTCCCGGCGATCGACGGCCACGGTATTGTGGCCCACGGTCGAGATCGTCCAACGGCGGAGCTTGGTGTGCGAATAGCCGATGTCCGAGAGCATCTCGGCGCCTTTGGCAAACAGCGAGAAGCTCAGGTTGTCGGCATGTTCGTGGCCGTATCCGCCCGAGAAATGAAGCTGGGCTTGAAGCTGGTCGGCCCCGGTCCCGCGGCCGAGCGAGGCCTGGCCGAAGCCCGGCAGGAGCGTCGAGGCGGTCCGCTCGCGGGGCGGACTGGTCCGGCTGGTGGCCCAGGTGTCGTGTGCCGGACAGATCCGGCCGTTGGGATAGGCGACCACCGCGGGAGCACCGATCGCCTTTTCCACAAAGGGGAGTTGCCGCTGGAGGTCGACGTTTTCCAGGCGCAGGCCGTCGGCCGGGGATCGGTAGCCCGGCGGGTCGCTGTAGCCCTCAAGCGCCGCAATCACCCGGCTGATGCCGCCAATGGTCTGGTAGTGGTAGGCCGGGGCCTCGTGCCACATGCCGTCGTAGAAGAACTTGTCGCGGAGGATCTCGCCCACCCAGCGGTAACCCCAGTGAACGTACTCCGGCTCCCCAATCACGCGGCCGATCTGGACGATGTTCCGCGTGTAAAAGGGGGCCATGTTGTTCAGGTGCTCTCCGGTCGGCTCTTTCCCGAAGGCGAAAGTGTACTCCACGGTGGCGCGGAAAAAGTCGTTCTCGATGCGGCGGCGCACGTCTGTGCCCAGTTCCTGGGAGAGCTTGTCCAGCTCGGGGCTCGCGTGGATGAGGTCGTAGGCCTCGGGCAAACCGTGAGGGACCTCTTCCGCCATCCAGCGTCCCCACTTGCCGCCTGCCGACGGGTACGGGGGAGTCGGCTTGGCCACGGCCCGCGGGCGGTAGGGCCACTGCGACAGCACGGCCATGTGCGGATAGGCTTCGGCGAAACGGTTGAGGATCAAGGCCGCGCGCCGGGCGTATTCCTCCTTGCGCGTAACGTGGTAACACGTGGCCAGAGCTTGACACTGCCCGACGAACCAGCCCCTCCTCAAGCGATCGGCGCACGCCTCGAACCAGAAGTCCCGGCCGCTCTTCTCGTCGAAGTAGTAGTTGTACGTCACCGTTTCGCCCGGGGCGTTCACGCCCGTGGCGGTTCGATTCATGGGATACTCTTCGCTCGGATAGACGTGGCCGCAGAACTTGCAGACCAGCTCCAGCGGCCGTTCGATCGTCCACTCGAACTGGCCGTTCTCCTGCTGGCCGCCGGAACAGTTCGGGCAACCACAGAACAGGATGCACGACTTCGCGGGAACGAGATCGAGCATCTCCGCCTCGCTCATCGCCATCACGCGTCGCACGGCGCTTTCATAGCCGGCGGCCCTCTCGGGGTCGATGTCGTGTCTCAGGACCGGATGCTCGACGGAACCGGTCGTCTCGCCCGCGACGGCCGCGCCCATCGTGACTGCGAGGTGGACCAGAATCGCAGCGCCCGTCCATTTCCCTACCATTGCCTGTTCCTTCCCGGCTGCTTCCACGACGCGGCTAAATCTGCCGGCGAAAGCCGCCGCGTCTCCCATTCGGTTTCAGTCGCCGGAAGCCTCGGCGAAACAGGATACCACACCCGCTAGAGTTTTGACAGATTCCCGCCCATCCGCTCAAGAAAAGTGGGCTCGGAAGTTGACCTCAAGCCCGTGGGCCCCGATACTGAAGCGGCGTCCCCGTGCCTCGCGCCCAAACCACAACCGGGTCCGGAGATTCCGACATGCCGTGCCGCCGCAGACGAGTGATATCGCTCCCCTCCCATTTCCCAGGCCCGTTTTTGCGCAAAGCGATCACGGTGGCCCTCATCGTAACAGCGGCTGTTCTGTCACCGGGCCGCGCAAGATACGGAGAGTGTGCCGAATCGGCCGGCGCGCCAAATATCGTCTTCCTGCTCATCGACGACATGGGCTGGCCCGACGTGGCGTGCTACGGCCACCCGTTCCACGAAACGCCGCACATCGACCGCCTCGCCGCCGAGGGCGTGAAGTTCACCGACTTCTACGCGGCCACGCCCGTTTGCTCGTCGACCCGGGCGACGATCCAGTCGGGCCAGTACGCCGCGAGGGTGGGAATCACCGACTTCATCCCGGGCCACTGGCGGCCGTTCGACAAGCTCGTTGTTCCGCCCATCGAAGAGGTGCTGCCGGCGTCGATCCGAACCCCCGGCGACGCGCTCTCGGCCGCCGGCTACGTGACCGGCTACTTCGGCAAATGGCACCTCGGGCCGGATAACACGCACGGCCCGGACACGCGCGGCTACCAGGTCACCGCCCGTACGCTTGGCCCCGAGTTTCAAGCCTGGCGAAAGAGCAAGGCGCCGGGCCCGAAGCAGATCGACCTTCTGACCGATCAGACCCTCTGGTTCATCGAGCAGAACCAGAAGCGGCCCTTCTTCGTGACGCTCTCGCACCACGCAGTCCACATCCGCCTGGAGGCCACCGCCGAAGCGATCGAGAAGTACCGGGAAAAACCGAAGCCCGCCGGCGGCGTGAACCATCCCGTCTACGCGGCGATGATCGAGGACCTCGACCGGAGCATCGGACGGATCATGGCCGCACTGGAGCGCCTGGGGCTGGCCGAGCGCACGCTGCTGGTGTTCACCTCCGACAACGGGGGCCTGGGAAAAATCTATACCGGCATCGGGGAGGTCGTCTCGACGAACGCGCCCTTGCGGGACGAAAAAGGGACGATCTACGAAGGGGGAATTCGCGTGCCCATGATCGTGCGTTGGCCCGGGGTCGTGAAGCCGGGCACGGTGTGCCGGGAGCCGGCCACCACGGCCGACCTGATGTCGACCTTCTGCCAGACCGCCCGAGCAGCGCTACCCAACCAGCCGATCGACGGAACGAGTCTCGTGCCGCTGTTGATCGATCCCGAGGCGGCCCTCCCGCGCAAGGCGATCTACTTTCACTATCCCCACTATCACCATTCTCGCCCGGCCGGGGCGATCCGCGCCGGCGACTGGAAGCTGATCGAGTTCTTCGACGGCGCGCCGCTCGAACTGTACAACCTCCAAGAGGATCTCGGCGAGAAAGTCAACCTCGCCAAAAAAATGCCCGATAAGGCGAGAAAGCTGCAAGAGAATCTCGCCCAGTGGCGAGAGGCGGTCGGGGCCCGAATGCCCACGCCGAATCCCGACTACGACCCGAACCGTGCCGGCCAATGGTGGAACCGGCGCACGAACCAGCCGCTCGACCTCGAAGCGATGGCAAAACGTTACCGCAGCCGCGCTTCCCAGCAGCGGCCGCCGGACAAGAAGGACAAGTGACCGTGTTCGACTCCACCCGGCGGTTTGGGTGCCACTGGCGTCTCGCCAGTGCCGCCGTGAAAGCACGGGCAAGATGCCCGTGGCGCCCGTCACAACAGCCTTGACAGGCCACTGGCCAGCTACCCGAAAGGCGATGGACTATGCTCCGCTCCAATCGAGTGTTCCCCCGGATGCATTGGATCGTGGCAGGACTGCTGTCGCTCACCTCGACGGCGTTTGCGCAAAGTGTGGAAAACGGTCCGCTCCGCGCGGCGTCGCCTCTCTACGTGAAGATGTCGAGTCTCGAAGAGACGCTGCTGGCCACCCGAAGGGCTTACGCCGAGACGATGCCGAAACAGACCGAAGCGCGCGAGGCGGTCAAGCCGGGTCCGTGGTATCTGGCCGCGGCGCCGATCTCCGACGAACAGCTCACCGAAGCGCGTTTCGATCTTCGCGCCAAGACTGAGGACGAAAAGCCCCGCTGGGAGGAAAAGGCCGGCTGGCAGGACGGCAAGCTGTTCGATTTTCCCGGCGCCCAGGCCGTGCTCTGCCGCCGGATCACCGCCGAGAAGCCGGTCGGCCTCGTCGTCGGGCTGGGCGGCGGCGACCGGCTCGAACTTTACCTCAACGGCCAGCGCGTGCTGTCGGCCGCGACGGCCATCCCTTACGGCCGCTATGGCACGAGCATGCGGCTCGATGGCAGCCGCGTCGACCAGATTGCCTGCACTCTACCGCTGGTGGCCGGCGAGAATCAGCTTGTGATGAGGATTCGCCAGGAGTCGCCCGGGCCACGCCAGGCATTTTTCTCGATCACGCCGAATCCGGTGCCGTTCTTCTGGCGGGAGCTGGAAAAGGACTTCCCCCGGTCCACGAATCGCCTGCTGGAAGTCGTTCCACTGGACTGGTTCGAGACGGAAGGCTGGTTCGCCCGGACGGACGCCGCCTTCGAGCGCGACTTGCTCCACCGCGTGCTGGAAGACGAGGGCGGCCGGGTCGCCGTGCTCCGCGAGAGGCTCGAAACGCTCGATAACGAGAACCCGCCGGCAAGCGACCCGCGGTGGCTCGACCTTTGCGTGACGTCGGCGGAGCTTCATGCCGCAGCCGAGAGCATCGACAAGCTGCTCGCCTCCGTGGCATCGCTCGGGGAAACCTATCCGGACGACTACCCCGGCAGGCAGTTTCAAGACCGCATCGGGAACTTGGAGGCCCGCTTCGTCGAGAAGACGGCCGACCGGCTCAACCCTTGCGACGAGGGCACTCGAGCGCTGAATGCCGAATTGAACGCCGGCCGGCGCGAAATGCTGGTGGCCGCCAATCCGCTTTTGAAGGGCCAAAGGCTGCTCTTCGTTCGGCGCTATACCTACGACTCGCCGCATTTCTACGACGACTACTACCAGGGTGTGCGTAAGTACGGCGGCAGTCTCTCGTCGCTGTCGATCGACGACGGGAGCGTGAAGGAAGTCGTCCCGCAACTCTCCGGCGGCGTGTTCGACCGGTTCGACCTCTCGTTCGACGCCCAACGGATCGTATTCGGCTACCGTCCCCCGAAGCCCGAGGGCTTTCGGATCTGGGAAGCCGACGTCGACGGCGGCAACCCGCGGCAACTGACCTTTGAGCCCGAGGACGAGGCGGACCGGATCGCCCGCTACAGCCTCTACTCGTCGGGCGCCCTTGAGAGCAACCCGCTTTTGCACGGCCACTGGACTGACGACATGCACCCGTGCTATCTGCCCGACGGCCGGATCGTATTCGCTTCGAGCCGCTGCGAGCGTACGGCCCTGTGCGGCGGCCACACGCTGCCCTGCACGGTCCTCTACCGAATCAGCCCGGACGGAACCGGCATGGAGCGCCTCTCGCAGGGGATGCTCAGCGAGTTCACGCCGACGATGCTCGCCGACGGCCGGATCCTCTACAACCGTTGGGAATACGTCTACAAGGGGATCGCGGCGATCCAGCCGCTTTGGGCCATGCACCCCGACGGTTCCCGCTCCGAAGAGATCTACGGCGACAACATCCGCGACCCGGGCGTGTTCTGCCAGGCCCGCCAGGTGCCGGGTCGCCCGAATCTGATCGTCTCCAGCGGCTGCGGCCACGAGCCGCTGGCCGTCGGGTCGATCCTGCTCTTGGACCTGCACAAGGACAAGCGGACCGAGGCGGTCATGACCAGCCTGACCCCGGATACCGAGGTCCACGCGCTGCGCGGGCTCCACCAGCGCCGCAACGGCAAGTGGCACGCCGATGACGTCTACGGCCCGTTCTACTGCGACCCGTTCCCGCTTTCCGAGAAGTACTTCCTCGTCTCCGCGAACCCGGCGAAGCGGTACAACGACGAGTCGGCCTACGGGATCTACCTGTTGGACGTGTTCGGGAATCTGGTGCCGATTTACGACGATCCGGAGATGTCGTGTTTCGTTCCGACGCTCCTTGCGCCCCGGCAAGGGCCGCCGGTTCTCCCGCCAAACTCCAGCGGCGCGGCGGTGGCCGAGGACGTAAAACAGAGTCCGTCGAACCGATCGGTCGAAGCCGAGGCGACCCTCCTCCTCACGGACGTCTACCAAGGGCTCCCGAACGTCGAACGCGGCGAGGTGAAGTACCTGCGCGTGCTCAAGCAGATCCCGCGCCCGTGGTCGGTCTGGCCGTACGCGGGAGACGACGCCTGGCCGGGCCAGATGGTCGCCGTGAGCTGGTACAGCCACATCTGGATCGCCGTGCTGGTCGGCGTCGTGCCGGTTTACGAAGACGGCTCCGCCTGCTTCACGGTGCCGGCCGACAGCAACGTCTACTTCCAGGCCCTGGACGAGAATTTCATGGAAATCCAGCGGATGCGCACCTTCGTGAACTTCCGGCCGGGGGAGCAGCGCTCCTGCATCGGCTGCCACGAGCATCGCACCCAGGCCCCCGCCGGGCGGCAGGGCGACGTGCCCCTTGCACTCAAGTATCCTCCGGCCAGGCCGGGGCCGCAGCCGGGCGACGTTGCCCCCCGCCCGCTCCACTATGAGGCCGACGTGCAGCCGATCTTCGACAAGCACTGCGTCTCCTGCCATGGAAATACGGAGCCGGACGGCGACCTGCCCCTCACCGGCGATCTGACCTCGCACTTCAACCGCTCTTACGAAGAGATCATGAGCAAGGAGCTGATCCAGACGGTCACGGAGTGGGCCCCGCCGCCGGGTCGGATGAGCAGTTGGCACTGGTCGATGGAACACGCGCCCCCGATCCCGCCCTACTCCTACGGATCGCATGCCAGCCGGCTGATCGAAATCCTCCGTGAGGGCCACTACGACGTCGATCTGTCGCAACCGGAGTTCGTGAAGCTCGCCACCTGGGTCGATACGAACGGTCAGTATTACGGGTCTTACTTCGGGTATCGCAACGTCCGCTACAAGGACCGCAAGGATTTTCGCCCCTGCCCGTCGTTGGAGTCGGCGTGCGGCATTCGCCCTGGGATGGAACGGCTTGAGCCGGCCGATCCGGTGCCGGCGGAGCCCGTGGCGCACTGGGCGCTGGACGAAGGCCAGGGCGCCGCGGCGCACGACTCGTCGGGCGGCGAGCATCACGGGGCGATCGTCGGGGCACAGTGGGTCGAGGGCCGGCGCGGCCGGGCGCTTCAGTTCTCCGGGAACGTTGATTTCGTGCGCGTCGGAGATATCGACGGCGTGTTCGACACGGTGAGCATCGCCCTCTGGGTGAAGGCCGACTCGCACAAAAACCACTGGAACGCCCTCTTGTTCTGCGATGACTGGAGCCAGCACGATCTCCACCTGAGCGTGCTCGATAGCGGCGAGGCGAACGTCGCCATCCACCACGGGGCGGCCTACCACCAGGCGTCGGAAACGCCGGTGGGCGACGGCCAATGGCATCACCTGGCGTTGGTCTGCGACCTGCGGCTCGGCGGCTTTGTCGAGTTCTACGTCGACGGCAAGCCGGACCGCAAGCACTTCCTCTATGGAATCGAGATGCCGGTCAAGCTCACCGGGGTGCGGCTCGGAGGCTACAACGTCTGGGAGAACTCGCCGGG
>JBDRTC010001259.1:0-3612 GCA_043824335.1 Planctomycetota bacterium
GGGAGCACGCGCTGGAAGCTCGGCGGCGCTGGCCTCGCTGCGAACCGGCTTCGGGGCGCTGGCGGCGGGGGTTTGCTGGTTCTTCAAGCGTCGCGACGCGGTCCAGGCTGCCGAAACGGACGCGGCGGATTCAAGCTCCTAGCTGTCCGTCTCCCGAGTCCCTGGCCAGTCCCCGCGTTTTCTGAAAACGCCGCCTCTCAAAGCCGCCGGGCGGGCGGGAAAAATGGGGCGGGTCGGCCTTTGCCCATGCGTCAGCCGGGTGCAAGCGAGGCGATGACCGAGTGGTGCAGCCGTTACACCATTTCAGGTAGTTTCCGGTTGGGAGACGGATTTCCGAGGCCGCATTTGAGATTGGACCGTCGAGACTCGACAACACGTTTCGAGTACATTTGACTCTTCTCGTCGTTTTGCCGATAATCTATATGATGAGGTCATGTATGGGAGGAAGTCAAATGCTGAATAGTCAGACGTGCCCATGCGACGGCAATACGCTCGATCGCCACGTTCAGCCGTCCATCCTGATCGCACTGGCCAAGGGCCCGCTACACGGCTATCGACTTTCCGAACAACTCGCGGAAATGCCATTGGGCGGTGGACGTGGGCCTGACATGGCGGGAATCTACCGGACCCTGCAACGGATGGAGCGGCAGGGATTCGTCACTGCAACGTGGGATACGGAAACCCACGGGCCTGCAAAGAAGACTTACCAGATCACGGAAGCGGGCCGACAGTGCCTATCGCGCTGGGTCAAATCGTTGGACCACTATCGTCGCGGCCTCGGAAGACTTCTACGTGAGGCACAGAGGACGCTGGAGGCGGACTGACTCGGCAAGCTGAACCGTTACACACCAGAGCCGGCCGAACTCCGGACTCGCCCATGACATGAGGAGATAAGATGAAGCTGCCTGCCCCCCTCGATCGAATTCTGCAAAACGCCCTGGGCGGCGAATCGCCCGGCAAAGAGGAGTGCGCCTATCTCCTCGCGCTCCCCGCCGATTCGCTGGAGGCCGGCGTTTTGCGATCTGTTGGCGACACAGTCTCCCGTCGCCGGTTTGGGAATGAAGCGATGCTACTGGGCCAGATCGGCATTGACACAGCGCCCTGTCCCGGCAACTGCGGGTTCTGCGTCTTCGGAGAGGGTCACACCCAGTTCGAGCGAACGCAACTCACCGTCGAGGAGGTCGTCGGCCGCGCCAAGGCATTCTCGGCGGGCGGTGATTTGTATGCCATCTTTCTGATGACGATGCACGACTTTCAGTGGGAGGCGCTGCTGAGTGCCGTTGAGGCCGTCCGCGGCGCGATTCCCTCACACACGCAGATTGTCGTCAACATTGGTGACTTCACGGTTGACCAGGCTCGGGAACTGCGCGCGTCCGGCGTTCAGGGGGCCTACCACGTCTGCCGACTTCGGGAAGGCGTCGACACGAGTCTGGCCCCGGAAGCCCGCAAAGAAACCTTCCGCGTCATCCGCGAAGGGGGCCTCGACTTCTATTACTGTTGCGAGCCCATCGGCCCCGAACATTCGCCCCAAGAGTTGGTTGAGCAGATGTTCCTCGGAATCGAGTATGGTTGCTTTCAACATGCGGCGATGCGACGCGTGTGGGTCCCGCAGTTGCCGGTCGCCGAGCGAGGCCAGATCACGGAGCTTCGCCTGGCACAGGTGGTCGCCGTGGTGTCGCTCGCTACGCTCAGTTGCCAGGAGACACAGAATATCGCCGTTCACGAGCCGAATCTGGTTGGGCTAACGGCCGGGGCAAATGTTGTTTACGCCGAGACCGGGGCGAACCCGCGGGACACCGAGGCTGATACGGCACAAAACCGCGGGCTCGATATGGAGGCCGCGAGGAAGATGCTGTACGAAGCGGGGTTTTCCGCGTTGCGGCTTGGAGACGGGAAGACGGTTTCGCTGGACTTCGAGTACCTGGAAAATACGAACCGATGCCACCTCGAATAGCGGTTGTCCTAGCCTCGGTAACGGTTGCACTGATCGTTTCCGCCGGTGAAGGCCAGGCTATCGGCCCCACGGAGCCCGTTGCGGGCGCCGGTCGGCCCCGGGAACTGTCGGCGGCGGTCGGGCGTGTGCCCGCTGACTTGAGTGCCGAGGAGTCGGCCATCGTTCGGGAAGCGCCTACCGGGGATAGTCTGCTGTCAGCGGCACCGTCATCCAGCTTTCAAGATTGTCATGAGCGTGCCCTGGCGTGGCTTGACTCCCCGTTGCTGAAAGAAAGCCCCCTGGAAGAATTCGGTCAAGACATCGCGCGGTGGAAGACCAATCTGCCGCTGTCTTTCACCGTCGGGGCATACCACTGGTGGCACGTCAATAACGGCGGCCCGCTAGCCAGCGGCTACGGTGTTCCTGGTGTACCGGGTACGCACTCCTACTACCTGTTCGTCGATGGCGAATGGCCGCTCGAATCGGGCAAGACTACCAAGACCGGTGTCCATCTGCAGATGCGGCTTCGCGACAGCGGGGTCCCGCTGCGCCCCTTCTTTACGGACGATCATTTCTGGTTCTGGGAAGCGTACGGCTTTCTCAACACCCCACTCGGGCGTCTGAAGGTCGGCTCGATCTACAAACAGTTCGGATTGTTCTGGGATGACTCCTGGTGGGGCAACGTACAGTATTTCGACGGCCTGAAACTCGACAGCGATTACGGCCTATCGCTTGAGCACACACCCGATTTCGAGGATGGCTTCAAGGTCGATCGGTACCTGCAACTGTACCTGGCCGAGGATCGAGTCAATGGGTCGATCGCCGGAGCCGACCCGGAGAGCTTCGCCGGCTCCGAGGAACGGAACACGTTCATCGGCCGCCTCGTCCCCACGTGGACACTGGGTGAGGAGGCGACGTTCGCCCTCGGGGTATCGGGTTTGGTCGGCGGAGTCGCCAATCGGCCCACGCTGCAACTGCTGGCGACCGATCAGGTCTTTCCGAGCCCGGGAGGCCAGACGATTGCTGGATGGGCTGTCGACGCGACGTGGGCCAACGGTCGTTGGAAGCTCTTTGGCGAGGTCTCACAGTTGTTCGGCGTTCTGACTCCGAGCCATTACATCTCAGGCGGCCCGAGTGACCGCTACACGGATGGGCTGGCAGGAATAACGCATACGCAAGGGCCGATCACGTATCGCTGCGCCTATTCGTATGGGATCGCTGCTAACCCGCACGGCCGTCAGGGGATGCTCGTTCCAGGGATCACGGTCCAGATCACCAGCAATCTAACGCTGTGGGTCGAATACACCCACTGGGAATCGCATAGCGACTCACCCGCGCAGACTGTCACCCTAGAGAACGGGTATCACTTGATCGTGGACTGGCACTTCTAGTCAATAATCCGGCTGGCACGAAGAAGCCAGCCCGCTGCTGGAATCCGCCCGTGATCAACTCGATCATGCGTCCCATCAAACGACCCTGCGTGAAACACTCCCCTTGGGGGCTTCTCGACCGCGTTTATGGTTCAGGCTATCGAATCGGATGAGCAACCTCGAACGACTCAACCTGCTGCTCACTAACGCTGCCAACGCTGGGCTGGAGCACCTGAGAGGGCTGGTCGCCTGTCAAACTGGAACGGACGGGTTGGGTGGCACTGGCGTCTCGCCAGTGCTGGCGTGAAA
>JBDRTC010001260.1:0-20080 GCA_043824335.1 Planctomycetota bacterium
GGGGCTGTTTTTCAACCCGCTCGACCAACCCTGGGGGCTCACGCCACTCCGGGCGGATCGTGTGGTCCTCGCCCACGATGGCCTGGAAGCGTTCTTCGATCGGCTCGAAGCCGCGGCGAGTGATCCAGAGTGTGTGTGTGCCCGGGCGGAGCGCGATCTTGATTCCGTCGGGGGCCGATTGGACCTGTGGACCCGAGAAATCGTACGGGCGATCGTCGATCGAGAGTTTTGCGTCCGCCCGATCCGCTTCCGGCCAACGGAGGACCAGGTGGGATTGGGCCTCGTCGGCTGCCGGCGCCGCGTCAAAGTCAATCGGCGGTTTCCTGTCTTTGGCCTCGGCCGATTCGCGCGCCTTTTCGGATATCGGGACCCGCCCAAGCTGGGCAATGCCGAGAGCCAGTATCACCAGGAGGCCGGTAATGCCGCCGATGATTGCCCACGGCACGGCCTTCTTCCGCCGGGCAGAGGACGTTGTGGACCGGCCAAGGGGCATGGCGGTCTCGGCGTCGGCATGATGGGTCAGCGTCTCTTGGTCGGGGCCCAGCCCCTGTTGGGCGGCGGTTCCCACCGGCGCGATCGTCCGCAAGAATGCCTCCAAGGCGTGATCGGTTGAAGAGGAGGATTCGGTCGCCGGCCGCACGACCGGCGGCGGCAAAGGTGGTTCCCGTAAGGGCAGAGCAACCGGCCGGATGCACGCCTCCAGTTCCGAGATGACCTCACCCATCGACTGCTGCCGGTCGGCCGGGGCCTTGGCGAGCATCTTCCGGAAGACGCTCTCCAACTGCGGCGGCACGTCCTCGCGCACCTCGCACAACGAAGGGACCGGCTCCTGGCAATGGGCCAAAAGGATCTGGACGGGCGTGTCGCCGTGGTAAGGCTTCCGGCCGGTGAGAAGACGAAAGAGCGTACAACCCAGCGAGTAGACGTCCGCCCGATGGTCGGCCGAATGCGTGTCCTGAGCCTGCTCGGGGGCCATGTAGTCGTAGGTCCCCATCACCTGACCGCTTTGGGTCAGGGCGTCCGGGGCGGTCGGGTCGGTCGCACGGGCCGGTTGATCCATGCGGGCCAAGCCCATGTCAAGCACCCTGACGGTACCGCGCTGGTCCAGCAGAAGGTTGCCTGGCTTGATGTCGCGATGGACCACACCTTCGGAGTGGGCATACTCCAAACCACGGGCCGCCTGGATCACGTAATCGACCGCCTCCTCAACCGGCAGCGCCCCCCGCTCGGCGACCACGCGCGAGAGATCCTGGCCGTCGATGTACTGCATCGCCAAAAAGTGGACGCCTTCCGCTTGCCCGGCATCGTAGGCGGTGACGATGTTCGGATGATCGAGCCTCGCCGCAGCCTTGACCTCGCGATGAAACCGCTCCACCGCCTGCTCGGACTGCATCGCCTTGGCCGGCAAGACCTTCACCGCCACGGTCCGTTCCATCGTGCGGTGCCACGCCTTGTAGACCCTGCCCATCCCGCCTTGGCCGATCTGCTCCAAGAGCCGGAACGGTCCCAGACGTTCGGGCATGTCGGCGGCCGCCTCGCGCGAACTGTCTTGACTTCTTTCAGGGATGGCCCGCCTTTTCCACGGGACCGCCTCGGCCCCGCGCAGGGCCTTTTGACACTCGGGCTCGTCCAGATGATCGTCCGGGACCGGCTCGCGTAGGGAGACGACAAAGGTGTCTTCGGCCGATTCCAACTCGTCGGCGGCCGCTTGGCAACGTGAACAACGGCGAAGATGTGCACCGACCGACTCCGCCTCCGCCTCGGTCAGCGTCGCAAGCATGTACGCGGAGATCGTCTTGCGGCTTGGACAGCGCACGGCGGCCCCGGCTTCGTTCTCGGCCATCGAGCGGTCCTCTCCCGTGGACTGCCGCCCCGCGCATCGGTTCGGCAAGGCTCAATCGAACAAGCTTATTGTGTACCCTCCCTCTATCATGAACAATGCCAGGGCATAAAGCGATAACGGCGGGGAAAGATTGTTTCGGGATCGTCTGGCGGGAAGCAATGACGGAAATGCTATCCTAGAAAATGGTTGCGATCTGGCTCCGTGGCCGGGGGGCAAGCACCGCAAACCCCAGAAGAAGGCGATTCGAGGACCTTGGGCCGAGCGCACCCACCGGCCATGGGACCAGTGGCGAGGCCCCGCTAATATCTCCTCGCGGAGCCGGCGCAACACGCGGTACTTCGGCTAACGCACCGCGTCTTTGGCGATGCCCAAGTCGGTGCCAATCTCGGCCGACGAAACGCTCCGGGGGGCTGCTCCCCTTCGGCGCTATTCACCCCCTTTTCTTGCTTCCGGCAAAGAAAATCGCTGCGATAAGGCCAAGGATAGCACCGATCACGTAGTTCTCCGGTTCAGAGTAGTTCTCAACCAGCCTTCCCCAAAAGCTTGGGGCGTCCTCGGCGTAGCCGACTGTGGGAATGACCAGCGCGGTGGCGACGGCCGCCAGACAACACACCAGCGACGTGAGAAAGCAGCGATTCATTTTGGTTTCTCCTTACTTTTGACGCTTCGGGCCGTATACGACGCCGATGGCAAGGGCACCGCCCACAATGACACACCAAGCGAGTGAGCCATGGCCCGACTGAAAAAGGAAGTACGTGGTCACGGCGAAGACGACGGAAACTGAAGTGGGAACATTCATCCGGACCTCCATAGCCACGGAATCGCCTTGTCTTTGCACATGGCTTCTTCCGAAGTTGAACTGGGATGGAGACGTGGTTCTTGCTTGCGATAGCGACGGTGGACTATCACCATCGCCATCCCCAGCGGCGAAGTCGCCAGGGGCCCGGCACCCTTCCTGAGCGAGCCTGCGTCGCTGGACTAGTCCGTTCCGTTTGAGGCTGGTGCGCATACGTCTGATTAAGAGTTGGGGGTCGGTAGTACGATGAGCCGGGCGTGTAGGACGGCCCGTGCGAATGTGACGGAACACTCAACCGTGGAACCGTCCAGCCGAAGTTCGGCGCGACCGTGGGGCCCAGAGAGGGAGCGACCGTTGGTCCGAGCCTGGGCGCCACAGTCGGCCCCAGTCTTGGTGCTGCTGTCGGGCCCAAGTTGGGCGCCACAGTCGGCCCAAGATTGGGAGGCGCGGTTGGTCCCAAGCTGGGAGGGGACGACGGACCGAGCGTGGAAAAACCTTGGGCCAGCCCGGAGTCATTCTGTGTGCCGCAGAGGACAAACACGAGGAATCCCGCCAGGAAATGTTTTTGCCGTGCGATTTGCCGCACTCTTGAAGTCATCATGGCTCCTCTCCTGTCATTCTGGATCTGAAACGGGAACAGCAGCATACCGGCCATTGTCGCGTTCCTGTAGCCAAAGTCCCGGCCCGTCCAGGCTTCCAGCCCGCCAGTTTCCCGCTCGTTAGGAATAACGCGAGGCCGTGACGCGAAAACGTCGGCGGGGCGGCGCTCTTCCCGCCCGGAGGGCGAGAAACGATGCTGGAAGTGTTTCCGCAGCAATGGCTTACCGTCGAGCGGCGTTGCGAAGAGCGAGGCAGCGAGCCTCAAAGATCGGCGGCTGAGGGGGGCCTTCGGCCACCCCCAGTGTCCCGGTAAACGCAACATCGGGACCGTTACAGCAGGCGCTCCAATTCCTCGCGGAGCCGCCGCAACACGCGGTACTTGCCTTGGCGGACGGCGTCCTTGGTCATCCCCAGATCTGCGGCGATCTCGGCCGACGAATGCCCGTCGACGGCCATCCGCCAGAAGGCCCGCCACGTCTTCTCGTCAAAGTCGCCGCGGATGACCTCCAAAGCCCGTTGAGTGATCAGCCGTTGGGCGTCCACGGCCGACCGCTCGTCAATTTCGATCAAGTCGGAATCAGGGAGTTCCTGGAGTCGCCGGTTGGCGTCGGTCCCGCCCGGTGCTGTAGGCCGCGTCGCTCCGCGCCGAAAATGATCGAGAATCTTGTTCCGCGCGACGGTCCACACCCAGCCGCGAAACGTGTGGCCGGGGCTGCTTCGGTGGAACTCGTCGAGCTTGGATGCCACGCTGGCAAAGACCTCTTGGACCGTGTCGGCCGAGTCGCTGGGCTGCAACCCTCGTCGGCGGCACCACTGGTAGACGACGGGGCCGAAGACGTGGACCAACTGGCGCCACGCTTCGCCGTCGCGCAGCCGGAGCCGCTCCAACATCGTCGACGAGATGGAACCCGACCCATGGGAAATGCCCGACAACTTGGCCATAGGTTCGTATCCCACGCGATTCGGCACTTGAGGAAGGTGAAATCGCCGACTTTCTTTTCTCCCGCCCATTGGCGGATGCACTCCGCACAATGGGTCCATGATAACTCCCCCCCGATTGGCGGTCAAGCCTAGCGCCGGGGGCGTCACCCAACGGGGTTTTGCCCGCAAACGACGGCGGCCGGGGTCTTTCTGTTCCCAGCGATCGGCGGGGGGGTTCCAGGTTTTCTCCGATTCGCGTCACGGCCCTGCGTTGGAATGGTAGAGAAGCCAACAGAGCGGCTTTGGTTCGGCACGGGCTTGCAGCACTACCAAGGAGTCTTCTGGAACGTGTCAGCCAGTTTGAGACAACCGGTCTTTCAAATCAGTGTCGCGCGGGAGGTATGGTTTTCCGCGTAGCGGGATGTCTGCCGGGAAGTGATCCAGGCTGCGGCGGGCAAGGTGCCCGAGCCAGGGGAACATTACTGGCGACGATGGGAGGTGAAGTGATGCCAGCACTCATCCGAATCGATCTGTTTCTGACAATCCTCGCGACGTGTTTTGGCGGGACGTCGACCCTGCCGGCCCATGGGCCCAAGGTGGACGATCGCGTGGTCGTGCTGCGCGAGGCGCCGCTGAGAGTATCCAGCGACACGGTGGGGACCGCGGCCCCGGGCGACGTCCTTTCGGTTGAACGCCTGCAAGGGCCATGGCTTTGGGTGCGGCACCAGGACCGTCAGGGATGGATTGAGAGCAAGCACGCCACAGCCGACCCCCAGGCCGAGTTTGTCGAGTTGGTTTCCCTATACCGTTGTCGCCAACGCTTTGGCGCAATCGACAAGAGTTCGCCGCGCCACAGCCTAACGCTCGATGAATTCCGACAGTTCACGATGGAGCCGGCGACGGCCGGCAATACCGTCGCCCTCCTCAACCTGATGGACCGAAACGGAGACGGTTCGGTCAGCCGCTCGGAATTCAGCGGTCAACCGTCCGAGGCGATCTGCCTCAGATTGGACGGACTGACTCTCGATCAGTTCCTCCCGGATACCGAACGACCGACCTTGGATGTGTTGAATCAGCGATTGCACAAAGTGATCGACACGCCCGAGAAAAGAAGGATCGCCCACATGATCTACGTTCTCAAGGGGATCCCTTCCGGGCAGACGATCGGCGGCGACGATCTCCTGACTATGACGGACTTGGTGGTGACGGTCCTAGGTTTCGAAGGCTGGGACTACAAGAAAGAACCCACCTATCAGCAAGCCCGTGAGATCGTCGAACAGTTTGTGAGAACGGGCGACGTTCGACGCAGCCGGCAGGCCCGCGACTTCGTGCCGTCAGAAACGCAAGGCGCGAGATCGCAACGGGCCCTGGCCATTTTCAAGTGGGCGGACAGTGACGGCGACGGCAAGCTGACAGTGCGGGAGATCGCGCAGGCTTACGGAGACGGTGCTGCTGCTACAGAACGATCCCGGCCGTGACCCGCCTGCATACTGACTAGCTTTGGATTGAACCGGAGGTTGGTCAAAATGATGCCTGCCGCAGTTGGATTCGCCGGAAACGACTTCGGCACCGCCGTCAAGATCGCAGAGGTGGTTTCGAGGCCGCAACCGTCGTGTCCGATGGAGTACGCGATGTTGCGATATAGTCCTGTCACGGTGTCGGTTCTCACGTTTTCGTTCAGCATTCCCGGAAACTCGCCGGCTCAAATGGCGTTTGTAACAGGCATCGGTGCTGAAGACAGAGTTTACGTTAGGACAGAAACAAGCGTCCGGGTCGGCGACCAGGCGCGGACGACGGTTGATGCAGGCACTGTGCTGATCGTTCGCTCGGTCACCGGTTGCGGGATCTGCTGGTCGAGTTGGTGCTGCACCGAGGGTCGCAAACTGCCTGCGGCGCGGGCAGCGCGTCAGCTCTTCGGCAAATGGAACACAGAATGGTCGCTTGCTCATATTCTCCGTTTTCTCCGCCCGGCAATCCTCGAAGCCAAAACTGAGCCCGAGTCGGCCACCAAGGCCGGCCTGTCTCAATTTCTCGACGACACGAAAAACTACCCACAACTCGCCGCTTGAGCGGCTTGACATCTGCGAAGGTTCAGAAATGGGAGATCATATGTCTACTCGACCGAGACCACCACGAGGCCTCGTGGCGGCGATCAGCTTAGCGGCAATTTGCGGTGCGACGCTCTCGACGTCGGCCTGGGCCCAAGACACTTCCAAAGTGCTGGTCGTCAACCCCGGCATCTACCACGTCTGGTTCCACCAGGAGCCCAGTCAGGAAGTCGTCGACGCATTCACGAAGGCCTATTCTCAAGGAAAGGCCGAGCCGCAGCAGGCGCGGGTAATCCGTGCTTACACGGTGCGAAGAGACGCCTCGGGCGACGGGTATCGCCGGGAGCCGGTTTGGCTGTTGAACTTCCACTGGGACCGGCTCGTGGCGGGGGCCACCGCTCAGGGCATCCCGGTTTACGTGGCGGTGGAGCCGGGCATCGATATGGTCAAAGCAAACAAGCACGTCCGGGCGGCGGTGTCGGGCCTCTCGCAAGACACCCGGCAGTGGATCGAAACCCACGCCGTCTGTGGCGGCACCCACAACGCCGACGAAAACCATCAGCGCATCCTCGAGGTCGACCGCGGCGTGGTCAGCCTGCACCCCGGGGCAACCGTGCTGCGGATGATTCACAGCCAGTCGGCCTTGAATTACTTCGGCGCCTACAGGTCACTCCTGCCGCAAGAGCGCGACGCGCTAGTCAGCGCGATCAACCGCGGGGGCCCGTCACAGGTGCTCCTCTACGACGGGGCTTTCGGCGCGCCGACGGCCGAACTCCTGGCCCAACTCCCCTTGGGATTGCGGATCTTTGGACGGGTCGCCGGGCGGGAGCCCTCCCTGGCTGAGACGCAACTGGCCCACGCCGACCCCGTCTACAAGAACGGCAAGCGGTATGCCGCGTGGGTCCTCAGCAAGGATCCGTCCCTGTTTCATACGCTGGAGAATTACGACTGGACCTTCGCCTGTAGCGGCACGATGGTGGTTTCGGAGCTCGCCCTGCGCGACGTCGCCGGCCGGGTGGGCGCCGAGCAGTTCCTTTCCGCCCCGCAGATCCAGGAGGCGGTCGGCGAGTACGTCGTCAAGCAGTGGAACTACGTCGACAAGGAAGGCGATCCCGTCCAAGGTGAGCTTCAGGTCCGCCCGCTGCTCGGCCACAGCGACCCTCTGGCGATCGACCTGGCCGGCAAGTGCTTCGGCATCACGGTCCCGGAGGCAACCCCCAACGCGAACCGCTTCAATCCCGAGTTCTCCGACGCCAACTTCAAGAACCACGTGGTGGCCGACATGGCCGGGGCGCTGGAGCGCGGGAACGGGATCGTCGATGGAAGCACCGCCACGGCCGACCGCATCGAAAACATCCCCGTTTGGAACCACGCCCGCGGAACCGCCGAGGCCATCGCCGCTGAAACGGTCAAGGCCCTGAACGGCTCCGACAAGAACACCGTGGTTCTCGATCCCGTGGCCAATGAACCACTGGCCCGGCAGGTCGGCGACATCCTCACCAAGCAGGGATACGAGGTCCGCTACGCCGCCGACCTCGACGACCCGGTCCGCCAGACGGTCGCCGGACGCATGCACACCGCCGTGGTGGTCCGACTGGCCCCGTCGGGCACCGGGGGCCAAACCGGCTCGCCCGACACCGGGACGTCGCCAAACCTGGCCACTGGGGAGACGGACGGTCCCGAGGGCGCCCCTGCCGGCATCCGCTTACGCTTGGACCCGAACAGCCTGGTCGCGTTCCCCTCCGACCCCAAGACCATTGCCGACGTGCAGCTCCGTTTCCAGGGGCATCGGACCGCCATTGCGCGGGCGGTCGAGCGGCGCCAGACAGCGGCGGAGATCGGCCAGGTCCTGGATCGGCAAATCAAGGTCAACGTGGCTTTGGATCGAGCGCAAGCCAAACTGGATCGGAAAAAGCTGGTTGCGCACATCCTCGACAGCATCGAATCGGAGCGGACCCGGCTGACCTCTCCCCGCAATACCCGCCGATTGATCGGATTTCTCGGGCCCTGGACCGAGGCGACGGTCTGCCGGGTGCTGGGCGTCGAGCCGGAGGAGATGCGCGTCGTTTACCAAAGCGAACGGTGGGTGGAAAAACGACTCGGAAACACACGCTTCAGCACCGCCGGACGCAAGGGCTCGGACGAAGCCTTCTTGATCTACGATGCCACGGGCGAAGACGAATCGACCACCCTCGGGGCCGTGAAAAAAACACTCGACAAGATCGAAAAGCACGTAGGCAAGCGGGGCGTCGTCCTGGTCGGCAATCCGAAAGATCGCGCCTATAAACGGCTCAAAGCGGCCGTGGAAGCCGATAAAGACTTGGAAGTTGCCGGGGAGGTCGATTCCCGCAATAAGTCGGAAGGTGAAATCTTGGACGAGATCGACGAAGCCATGCGGGCGACCGGCGCGCAAATCGCAATCAAGGCCGGCCTCAGCGGGCCGGGACGCCGTGACGACCGTGGTCTTGCCCCCGGCGACGGCGACCCCCGCGACGGCGGCGACTTCGATGATCCCGACGTCGACGTGGAGATCGAGAAAATCGACGGGGGCTGGAAGATCACCTACAAGATCAACGGAATCCCCATTTGGGAAGTGGTGATCGACGAGGACGGGAACATCATCTGCCAGGGGCCTCCGGGAAGCTGCCACTCGGACACACAAGACAAATTGGGAAGGCCGGATCGGTTCGGGGCGCTAACGACCCCGGATGCGGTGCTTCAAGAGCTGCGCGGAGAAGACTCGGTGATCGGCGCGCGGCAGATCCGCTGGAACATGCTGCTTCCGCCGAGTCCAGGCCATAGCGGCAACGTGCTGTTTCTCCCGTATGGCCAACTGCACGAGGGGCCGGGAAAAACCGGCAACAAGGAGGCGGCCTATCACCTGTACCTCGTCGATCCGAGCACCGGTGCGTACGCGACGGAGGCCATCGCTTTGGACAGTTCAAGGCAACCTCTTGACCGCGTGCCCGCCGCCATGCCGAATGTACCGTCTCCGGCTTCCCTGCCGGCAACCATTGCGTCTTCGTTGGAGCATGCCATTCTGTCTGGCGATTGGCAGGGTGTTCGCGACATCGTGGCAGGAAGTCCCGATTCGTTGCTCTCGCCCGTCGTCCGGTTCCCGCTCGGACATGCCCTGCTTGCACTGAACCGCCTCGACGAGGCGGCGACGTTGTTCGCCGGCGCAACCCAGAAGCCGGCCCTGGTCGCTTGGAAGCAATGGACGGAGCAACTGGCGGACCGCTATCCGGCCAGCGCTGCGGCGCACTACCTGCACGGCGACGCGCTCGCGCGACTCGGGCGCTGGGATGAGGCGGAGGCGGAGTTCACCCGAGTCCTGCAGCCCGAGATGGACCCCCGCTTCTATTTTGCCAAGAACGCCCGAGGGGTCCTATATGCCGTGCAGGGAAGTTACAACGAATCGCTCACTGACTTGTTCAAGGTGGCCGCGGAGAATCCGCGCTTTGCGGACGGCCACGCCAACCTCGGAGGCCTCTGGGTTCTCCAGAGGGCGTCCGAAGGAGCCATCGACTCCTACCAGAAGGCCCTGGACTTGAACGAGCGCGCCGCCTTGCCGCGGATTGGATTGGCTGCCGGGCTGTACGGCTCGGGAGATTGGGACGGGGCCTTGGCCCAACTAAAGCGCGCGGCCGAGTATCCCGACCCCACGATCTTCCGCATCGCCAGTGAGAGCCATTTGGCTCTTCTGGCCCGGCGCGCGGAACTCTACGTGACCACCAATCCTTTGGACTTGTTGCCCAAGGGGCGGCCGGGGACCCAACCCGGGGCGTCGCCGCCGCCGACCATGTCCGCGCGCCGGACCGAAAGCCCGCCGCCGCGGTCCGCGTCGGCGTTTCGGGTCGGTCGGGCTTCCCCGCCTGCCGTCACGCCGTACCGGCAGCCCCCGACGCCTGCGCCGCATGACTGGGCTCAGGCCCATCAGAATTACGTTCAGGAGGCCCAACGGCTGCAACAGGAAGTCCGGGCGCAGCAGATGCGATGGGAAGCCGACTTGAGGCAGCAGCAGATGAACAACCCCATCGGCGGAATCACCATGAACATGCAAAAGGCCTTCGCCGACCGGGGTGACTGGCCGGTGGGCACGTTTTTCGCCCTGGGCTACGCCACGGCTCCCGCCGGGAGGGGTGTGCTCAGCAATCCCTTGGCTCCGTGGATGCAAAGCGTTCCGCCCGGCAACGATGCCTCCCAGGCCCACCAAGCGGCGGCAACCGCCTATCGGCAGGAAGGCGACTTCGCCCGCGCGCTGACCGAGCTTCAGGGCGCCGGTCAACCGCTGGTTGTGAAGGTCGTTGCGAAAGAGGCCGTCCTCCAGGTGGGTCCGGTGGCGGGGCAAAAGGTCTTTCGAGGCCAAGCATTGCAGGTGAGCAACGTCAAGGACGACTGGCTCTGGGTCGAATCGGTCGCCGGCAAGAAGCTCGACACGCCCGGCTGGATCCATCGCAAGGATGTCAAATAGCGTCACCCATTACGACCTGTTAACACGATTGTTTTGGCAATCGACTCACTCCGCCAAGAGCAGGAGGAACCATTATGGCCCAGCGAACTTTGGTCCTCGCCGTCGTTGCATGGTTTGTCACAGTATGGCTGTCCCCCTATGTCGGCGCTGCCGAGCCCCAGATCAAGCCGGGCGACAAGGTGGTCACGCTGACCACGGCCCCGCTAATGAGCGGCTCGGAGAAGCTGGCCGAAGTCCAACCGGGTGTGGAATTGACCGTTACGAGCGTGAAAGCGCCTTGGTTGGGTGTCACTGTCTCGCGGGAGGGGAAGGATGTGAAGGGATGGATTTATGAAGGGAACCTGGTGCCAAAGCCGCGGCTTGCTTTCGTGAAGCTCTTCGTTGGCTACTTGTACACCGCGAAGGCCCGGTTTGTCGTGGAAAGAGCTCAGGCAAGGTTTACCTCGGTGGACGGCACTAGGGACGGGGTACTGACACTAGGAGAGTATCGAAGCGGCACGAGGAAACCAACGCTCGATGATCTCAACCATCGGCTGCGGCAAGAGATGGACCGCCAGTTGTCGAGCACCCCCGAGAATATAAGACGACTTCTCGTCATGACGCCAGGGTTTCAAATCGACTTGGAGACCTACGTCGCTGAGTTCCAGGGTTGGAGAGCAAAACCGGACCCGAGCGCTTCACTGAAATCGGTCGAGCGTTTCGTAACGACCAAAGACATTCGCCGCGACGCCTATCTTCGAGGACTTCTCGATGCGGAAGACCCGGGGGCGCGTGCGCGGAGGGCGGAGGCTTTGTTCGACTGGGCGGATGAGGATCGTGACAAGAGGCTGTCGCTCGAAGAATATCGTCGCATTGTCGTCGGGCCAATTGCTGATATTCCCCGCCTCACGGAGAAAGCCCACAGAGGCGATGACACCTCCAGTCATGCCGTGCTGACTCTGGCGAAGCTCCTCCAAGACGAGCGTGAGTATGTGCGCTCAGATGCGGCCGAGGCCTTGGCGCGGATCGGGCCGAACGCCCAAGGGGCACTGTCGGCACTTGTTCAAGCAACCCACGATGACGACTGGTCCGTACGAAGATACGTGGCCGAGTCGCTCGGAAACATTGGCGGAGTCGCGAAAGCTGCAATACCGGCCCTGGAAGAGTTGGCAAGAGACAAAGACTCCTCCGTGCGACGTGCCGCAGGGGAGGCGCTGAAGAGGATCCGAACGGAGAAGTAGCATCTACGTGCAACGCGACCCGATGTTGAGACGATCGTGTTACGACCACGCAGCCATCGTTATCATCCAGAAGAGGAGCCCATTATGCTCAGCGCAACCATTCTCGCGGTGTCCCTCTTCCTCGTTGCTGCCGACGTGCAGCCGGGAGATAAGGTGGTTACGCTGACCACTGCGCCGGTGATGAGTGGCTCGGAGAAGCTGGCCGAAGCCGAACCGGGCGTGGAATTGACCGTTGCCGGCGTGAAACTGCCTTGGGTCGGCGTCACCGTGACGCAGGATGGGAAAGAAGTGAAGGGATGGGTGCTGGATAAGAACCTGCTGATAAATCCAGAAAGTGCATTTGCGGCACTACTTGGCCACTGCGGCAACACACAGTCTCGGCCCGATTTTCAGAATGAATTCCAAAAGATAGATGCAAATGGGAATGGCTCAATAATGACTGACGAGTTCTCCACTGCTACGAAGCTGGATTCTGTAGCTGATCTCAACCAACAACTTCAACGCCGATTAACCGATTTACGGAAGACAATTACGATCCCAGACCCTCGGTTGCGATCACAAGGCATACTGTTCTTTCTGGCAGGGGAACTCAGCAGCCTGAAAGGCTTGAAGAGGGAAATATCGTTCAACGGTTGGAGGAGACTGCCAACACATGATGAAGCCACACGGATGGCAGAGGACTTCTTGCGTTCCGGCGACATTCGCCGCAGCCGCCTTGCCCAGGAACTTCTCGACCGTGAAGACCCGAAGGTGCGAGCCCGCAGAGCGGAAGTGCTGTTTCGATGGGCGGACAGCAACGGTGACGGCGCCCTGTCCCTCGAAGAGTTCAAACAGGCTCTGCCGCAAGCCGAGCAAGCTGCACAATGACGACGGCACCCACCAGCGATGACCTGCCCACCATGAAAGGATGACTGCCATGCAATCGACAAGTAGAAAGTTGATGGTGATCGGGATTGTAATGAGCCTCTCGACGGCCACGCTCGGTCAAGAAGGCGATCGCGTGCTCGAATGGTCAAAACAGTTCGAGACCATTCGAGTAAAGATTCGGCGGGTCGCTGAGACGATGAACCAAAAGCGCGAAGAGTTCCGCGTAGTCGACGAAGATGCGACCAAGCAGTTCTATGCAGAGGTCCGAAAGCTCTCAGCAGCACTGCGCGACCTTCGCGCAGAGGCCCAAGAGCTTTACAAGGCCATCCACCAGAGCAGGGCCGAACTCGACACGACAGAGTACCAACGGGCTTTGCAGGACTACGCCCAGACGATGCAGGAATACAGCGCTGCGATACTCGCTACTGCGGCAAGCGCCCAGAACGACACCCTCGATGGACGGCGCACTGAACGCATGGGGCAAATGAAGAGGCCCGAAGAAATGAAGGAGCGCATCGCGAGGGCCAGGGAAGGTGACGATCGCACGGAGAAGCTCAAGCAGGAACTGAGCGAAATCGACACCGCCGTCAAGCCGGGCGATGAGGTGGTCGCCCTGCGAGCTGCCCCGTTGAAAGCCGGTACCCAGGTGGTCGTAGAAGTACGCAGGGGGGATAGACTTCCCGTCGAGCAGGTCCAGGATCGATGGCTCTGGGTCCGAAGCGGCGAAACGCGGGGGTGGATCGCCAGCGACGCCGTCGTCAACGCGAAGATGATCGACTGGTATCAGCGCCTCCCGGAACACTTCTCCGTGGACAGCGAGGGTCGAGTAAGAGCGAGGCTTCGCGGCGTCCTGTTCGAGATTGACGGCGCCGGTTCGAAGGGCGCAACGGTCAATTTGAACGTCAACTATGCCGATCCTTGCACGGCTGCCTTCTACACCAAGGTGATGGTGTTTTTGGAAAAACGCGGTGATGGTCGTTGGGCCCTGTACGTGAACTACGACCACCCTGGCAAGTTGTCGGGTAGTCCGCCGTTTCCGGCGTCTTTCAAGGGTCGTTTCTACGGGACGGCCGCAGAGGGCGACTGCGTGTCTGTTTCCACCGCGGCCCGTCAAGTATTCGTCAACGGCCAATACCGAAGACCGCAGTAGGACAAAAGCGACATCGCCATGCGGCTGACGATGTCACACGTACTACGTGACCCGTAAACCTCACTAAGAACGAAGGAACAAGAGCATGACGTACACACAACGAATGTCGAACGCGCTGGCGGTGCTTGTGATCGGCGCGGCGCCGGCCGCCGTCACGAGGGGCGAGGACTACGAGGCGCGTCAACAGCACATCAAACAGGCCGAAGAGGAGTTGAGCCAGATCGACAATGCTCCGAAACCGGGCGATGAGGTGGTCGCCCTGCGCGACACCCAGTTGAAAGCCGGCGCAGAGACGGTTGGGACCGTGCGCAAGGGGGAGAAACTTACCGTCGAGCAGGTCCAGGGCAACTGGCTCTGGGTCAAGAGCGCGCAGACGCCCGGCTGGATCGACGGCGGCAGCGTGCTGAACGCCAAACTCCTCGACTGGTACCAACGCCTGCCGGATAACCAGCGAGTCATCGCAGCCGGCCACTCGCGCGGGAAATACAAAGGGATATTCTTCGAGATGAACACTCAGGAAGGAGGCCCGTCATTCGTCGACAGTACGATGACAATCAATGGGCAAAATCTTGTGACGCATCCCGTCGTGGTGATCGGCAAGGATATGACCTTTGTCCTCGACAAGCAAGGCACGCAGTGGCTCTTGTCCGTAGGCTTCATGCGTTTCAACAGTGTCGGGTTCAAAAACATTCCCGCGGCCGTGAATGCCACCCGTCGATACGGTACCGTTCAGCCGGGCGCCTTCGTCCGCATCGACGTCGACAAGCAGCGTGTGTATGTCGACGGCCACTTACGCGGTCCGCGGTCACGGTGAGTGTACACGAACGAGCTACGAGCTTTCGGTCGAAGACGGCGTCGGTTCGTCTTCCACCCGAGCACGAGGAGAAACACGATGAACCGTGGCTTTCCACCATTCGCCGCGCCGCGCGCCACAGTTCCATTCAACAAGAACACCCTTCCTTTCCAGTCACGATAAGAGGAACCCAGCCATGCGAAACGTTGTGCCAAGAATCATCTTACTGGCGGCCATGGGGGCTTTCGTGACGCTTGCCGCCGCGGCCGTCGGCCAGGAGTACAGACCGGGCGAGAAGGTGGTTGCCCTGCGAGATGCGGTGCTGAAGGTCGGTGCGCAAAACGTGGCAACCGTGCGTGCCGGGGAAAGCCTTGCCGTCGAACGGGTCCAGGGCAAGTGGCTCTGGGTCCGGGCCGACCAGACTCGCGGCTGGATCCAGACCGCAAGTGTGGCCAGACCCGGCGCTGCGGCAATCTCCAACCGGCAGCTTGGTGCGGGGCAACCCATTCGGCTTGCCGGACGGCGTGTGGCCATTTACAACCTGGTCGGCGATGTCGAGATCGTTCACGGAACCGGCGACGCCGTCGAGGTGGACGTTCGTCGCGGCGGCCGAGACGCGGCTCGTCTGCGGATCGCCACCGGCGAAATCGACGGCAGACAGACACTGCGGGTGATCTATCCAGGTAGTGTCATCATTACACCGCCCGCGGTCTACAAAGGGGTCTCTGCGGGCTCGCGCGTACACCAGGACGGCACATTCAGCAAGGGAACCGCGCCGGGTGGCCGCGAGGTCGTCATCGTGGGAAGTGGGAATATCGGAATGTTGAGCATGATGTCTCCCGTCCCCACTGGCCCGCGACTGGAGGCGCATGCACAGGTTACCGTCCAGGTTCCAGCAGGCGGAGAGGTTGAGGTCAATCTAGTCGTGGGCAATGTTCGAGCCACTGCGGTCCAAGACGCTGCAAAGATCGATATCAATAGTGGGTCGGGCAACGTGACGGCGCACGACATTGGCGGCATGCTCGTAGTGAACTCGCATCAGGGGACCGTCGACGCTACCACGATTCGTGGCGGCCTGGAGATTGATAATGCCCAGGGTGATGTCACCGTCCGCAACGTTGGAAATGCACTCAGGATCACGTCGCGCCAGGGCAATCTGCAGGTGGTACAGACCGAAGGCAACGTGGAGATCGATCACAGGCAGGGCAAGGTGTCGGTATGTGATATTGGGGGCACACTCGCACTCAAGGCACAACAAGGGGCCATCGAGGTGACCGGGGTCCAAGGTAGTGTGAAGATCGAGAACAGGCAGGGAAACATCACGGTTCGCGACTTCCACGACCAGGTTGACATTGACACACGGCAGGGCGACGTGACGCTCCACGTTCCGCCAGGGCTCGGTGCAAAGGTGGAGTTGGAAACGAGCCGTGGCATGCCTGAAATCAAGATGCCCCTCACAGACTTGACGGAAGAGAAAGGTCGAGTGCGCGGCATCTTGGGCGACGGAAGCGGACGCATCCGCGTCAAGACAAATCAGGGGCAGATCCGGCTCTTGCCCAACTGATGCAGCCGTACTGTTGCAGACGGCAAACACGGTCCACAACGGTTCAGTGCAGGTTTTCGCAGAGGACACAATCATGTTCAAACGTTCCATGTCAACGTGCGTGGCGGTCGCCATGGTGGCGATGGCCGCCGTGTGTGCCGCGCCGGGGCCCGTCCGGGCGTTCGAGTCCGGCGACTGGGTCGTGACGGTCAACGAGAACGTGCCGGTGATGGCAGAGAAAAACCGGCTCTTCGTCCTGGCCAAGAACACGGAACTGATGGCCGGCCAGAGTCAAGACGACTGGGTGGCCGTGACGGTGATGCAGGAGGGCAAGGAGATCGGGGGCTGGGTCAAAAGGGAACACCTCGGCCCGCTCGGGTACCAATCGGAACTCCACCGCCAAGCGGCGGCCCTGGCTTCAGTCCCGGCCGAAAAACGGTACATCGCCTTCTCGCTCAACGCGGCGCGCGGCAGGATCGAGTCGCCGTCGATCGAGTCGCCGTCGATCGAGTCGCCCTCGCTCCTCGGCGCGGTCGCCCAGGCGCTGCTTTCCGGGGATAGGTCACGGGCGGACCGGCCGCGGGAGATCAGCCCCGAAGTGGCCTGCCTCGGCGGCATGACAAGCGTCCGCGGCCTGGTCGTGGATCCCGACACGGGCGACGCCATCGTGGTGGGCCAGCACCGCCCCGGCCGGCAGCGCCTCACGCTGGACGATCTGGTGGTTGCCCTGCGGGCACGGTTCGTTCATGCCGAGTGGCCGGTGGTCAGCATCGACCCACCCGCCTGGCTGCGCGACGAAAGCAGCCGTCGCGGCAGCACCGTCCATCACCAAGTGCGATTCGAAGGCGGGGTGGGGGGCAGCGGTTTCGGATACACGCTGTTCGACGCCGACTATCTGCTCAAGAAGATCAGCCTGGGCTTCGAACCCGCCGGCGTTCCGGGGGTGCGGTCCAACTGGGAAGTGTGGTTGGAGGAATCGCGATCCGACCGCCGGCAGAGCACTCAGATCAGTTCGCGCGCGTGGTTCTTTCCCATCCTGGCCGCCACCCCCACTCGAAAGAACGTGGCCGCCTATCGAGGCCTGGAAGTGGGCGTCTTCTCCGAGGTCATGGCCGCGAAGATCGACGGCCAGCCGGTCGCCGACCTGACCACGCTCAAGGGGCACACAGGCGAGCGCTTTGCCGCCATGGTTCGTGAGCATTACCAAGCATTGGCCGCACTGCACCCTTCCTTTCGCCGGATGGAACAGCTTAACGAACTGGTCGCCCTCAGCCGGGCTATCGAAGTCATGGAGCAGCGACCCGATCTGGCCTGGTGGCTCGATCAGTATCCGGTCGCACGCGTCGCCATCCCCGAACAGGTTGAGGAGCTGTCGCGATCCCAGCAGATTCCAAGCGGCAGCCGCTCCTACACGCGAACTGTCACGAGCAGTGGCGGTGTGGAGCTGCGGGCGATGGCCCTGCGGCTGGAAGCCGGCGACGTGTCAGCTTTGGCCGACGCCGCGCTGACAACCAGGCCGGCCGCAGACACGTTGACCTGGGGGTTCATCGTCGACGACTGGGTTATCCCCATCCCGCCCGAACTGGACATTGCCCGGGGCGCGGAGGTCACGCCGCAGCTCGTCTACGCCCAGTTCCTCGCCCGCCAAGGAAACTACCAGGAAGCGCTGGCGCGGCTCGACAAGATTCTGGTCATCGAACCGAATTACCTCGACGCGCTGCTGTTCAAGGGCACCCTGCTCAGCGATAAGCTCGACCGGAAGAAGGAGGCCATCCAATGTTTCGACGTGGTGCTGAAGAAAACGCCGGATTCCGTCGATGCGCTGGCAGGCCGGGGGCTGGCCCGCGCAAAAACCCGCAACTTCTCTCGGGCGCGCCAGGATTTTGACCGGGCGCTTGAGATCAATTCCAGGCACGTCGGCGCCCTGGCCTACCGTGGGCTGTGCCGTGAACAACAGCGGGATTACGAAGGTGCATTGTCGGACCTGGACGAAGCCCTCCGTCTGGATCCCACTATCGCCATCGCCTACGTCTGGCGGGGAAACATCCGTCGGCGCCAGGGCGAACAGGACAAAGCCCTGAACGATTTTGAGGAGGCGATCCGCCGCGATGAATCGCTCGCGTGGGCCCATGCTTGCCGGGGCGACTTGCAGCGGAGTCGGGGCGAATGGGACAAAGCCCTGACCGACCTGAGCGAAGCCATCCGACTCGACTCGGCCAAGCTGGAGTACTACAAGGCCCGCGCCGAAGTCTTCGCCGCGAAAGGTAACCTTTCCAAGGCGATTGCCGACTATTCAGCGTTTCTCGATCGCAATCCGGACCACGCGGAAACGCGCTGGCAACGGAGTGAGGCCTATCGGCAAACCCGCCAGTTCGACAAGGCGCTTGCCGACTGCGAGAAGCTGAACCTCCTGCTTTTGGTCGAAGTCGCGGCCGAGCGCGCGTCGCTGCAGGACGGCAACAAGACCGTCGGCACCGTGTCCCGGGGAAACGAACTCCAGATACTGCGGACCAATGGCAAGTGGCTGTGGGTCGAAACGCTCCTTTCCACCGGCGAGCCCCTGCGAGGCTGGATCGACCAGCAGCACGTGAGGGCGCCGCAGCCTTTCGACGACAACTCGCCCGCACCGCCTGCACCGCCCACCCCGCCGGTGCCGCCCGCGCCGCGAGCGTAACAACAAGTAAGACCGGAAATAGACGAACCACAATCGATAACGAATACACCGACACGGAAGAAGGGGAAGAACGGAGCACGTTATCACGCGATACCGGGACGGCAACGTCAACCTGCGGACCCAGCTACAGACAATCATTCGGCGGGCGGGCCTGAAGCCGTGGCCCAAACTATGGCAAAACCTCCGAAGCACGCGGGAGACGGAGTTGGCAGAGAGTTACCCAATTCACATGGTCTGCGAATGGATCGGCAACAGCCAAGCCGTTGCGGCGAAGCATTACTTGCAGGTGACGGACGACCACTTCACTCAGGTGTAAGAGTCAAGACTTGGTCTGACACTCACCAGCGGATAGAGGGTAAACTGTTTGGGTGCTAGCGGAGCTGGAGCGAGCGCAGCGAGCGATAGCGACGCTAGTACATCCAATCCTTCCAGGTCGACCTGCTTGAGCGGATCGGCCAATCTGTCGAAGTCTTTGACCTCGAATAGCCCTAGCATCCACTGCTTCAAGACCAGCTTCTGGTCGAACTTCAGGGGTGGCGTTGCGGTACTTCGGCGTCTCGCCATTCTGTTCCTTCTTCCTTCTAAGCCTCGACTGCCGCAATGGCATCCCTGACCTTCTCCAGACGCTGCTCAAACGTCGCATGTGCTGCCGTGGATTCCGAATCCCAAAACGCTTCAAAGTGCTTGTGGTGGTTCCGGCGATTCTTGAAGAACTGCGAAACGTCCACGGCTGCTGCCCCTGTGCCACGGTTTTGCTTGAAGTACCGATCGGCGTGAATGAACGCGGTGTTGATGGCGTTACTCAGGGGAACGACGAGGTCGTCGTCTTGCTGCTCGCAGAAAATCCGAAAGCTGCGTGCATTCTTCTTGCCATGCACCATCGGCCCGACTCTCGACCAAAGGAAGTTGAGGACCAACCATTTCGCGTAGCCGCGAAACGGGTAGCCTTTGGCACACTGTTCGGCGTCAACTAGTTCTACCCTTTAGCGACAATTAGATTGACCGAGGGAAAGCGTGAATTTGCTAGGCCTCGGAACCAGGTTTTGATTCCGGCGAACCGGGTTTGGGCTTTTTGTTCTGCTTGGCCTCTTCGAGACGATAGCTGGGGATGTTCAGCTCGATGATCACCGAATGATGGATCAACCGGTCGA
>JBDRTC010001261.1:0-12098 GCA_043824335.1 Planctomycetota bacterium
CCCAAAGCCGGACAAGGGATTTCCAGCGTGCACAAGGGTGGAGCCAACGTATGCTTCGCCGACGTCAGCGTCCGATTCCTCCCGGAGACGCTCTCCCGGCAACAGCTTGAAGCACTCTTGACGATCGCGACCGGCGAATCGATCGATCCGAACGCGTTTTGACGACGTTTGGTCTCCAGTTGGTGCGGCAGTTGGGATGCCACACCTCCGTTCGGGGCAGCAGTACAACCAGTAGTTCCCAGTTCGATGAACAATCGGCGAGGTCGAGAGACCCCAGCCGCCTTGTGCGGCTGGTGAACAAGTCTGAAAGGCTAACGATGGGGTCTTGGAGACCGAAACTTGGAACTACTGGTACAACTGCTGCCCCAACTGCGAACCCGCTCTCAAAACTCCCGCAACAGCTCGAGCATCTTCCGGTCGAGCTTGTGGCCGTGGAAATCCTCGTAGGCGACGTCGGAGCGGCCGCTGTCGAGGATGCCGAAGGAGCCGCGGAGGTTCCAGAGGGCCCAGCCCCAGCCGGCTTCCTGCCAGAGGGTGAGGAAGTCGCGCATCCAGCGGAGCGCGACGGCGTGCGGCGTCTTGTTGTACGAGCCCCATTCGCCCACGTGTACGCCGACGCCTTGGGCCTCGAGCTTCTTCCACGGCTCGATCCGGGCGCGCTGCATCCAATCGCGGTCCAAAACCTTGTCGCCCTCGTTGAGCGGCCAGGTCGGCTCGGCCCAACGCTCGCCGCTGACCCAAGACGCCTGATAGTGGCTCACCTGCATGGGGTCATAACCCCGGGTGCTCTGGGCGATCCCCAAATCCGCGAGCTCGAAGATCGGATCGCGGCCCCACCGGAGGCCGTCGGAGATGATCAATCGTCCCGGGTCCACGCGGCGGATGGCCGCCACTACGCGGCGCGCCACCTTGGCGTACGCCTCGGCGGAAACGTGGGCCGGCTCGTTCACCAGGTCGAAGCTCAACCGGGCAGCGGGCATGCCCCGATAACGCCGGGCAAACTCGGACCACTGGAAGTCGAACTGCTTTTGGGCCTCCTCATCGGTCCACAGATCGAGCTTCTCCGGCGGCCTGGCCACCGTGTAGCCCGGGGCTCGGTGCAGGTTCAGACTCACGTGCACCCCGTGCCGATGCCCGAACTCGACCGCCTGGTCGATTTCTGCAAGCACGTTCTCGTTGAGCTTGTAGGGATCGCCGGGGTCGGTCCAGCAGCGGTAGTCCATGGGCAGTCGGGCGAAGTCAAAACCCCACTCGGCCATCCACTCGAAGTCGGTTTCGACGAACGGCTTGTTGCCGTCGACCATGAATTTTTCCAGCAGGTTGAATCCGCGCCACCGGGGCAGCTTGCGCGCGAGCAACGCGGCGGTAGTCTCTTGACTCTCACCGGCGTCACACAAACACCGGCCTGAACATGCACCGATCGTGGCCGCGCCGGCGGTTACGGCAGAGCGGAGGAAATCGCGTCGGTTCATGGCAAGCTCCCCGTGGGGTTGATGGTGGGTTCCGGGATTATACCTCCCCGACCGCCGATTTCGACGGCCGGGTGCATGCTCCCAGCCCCCGGACAGGAAAGACAGGCAAGATGGTCATTCTGCAAAGGCTGAGGGTGAATAATCCGGGCTTGGGGCCGTTATTTCCCGCATCGGCGCTGGCCCCCCCATTGTTGGTGGGACTTGTCGCAATGTACACATAATCAAGAGAGGCTGCTTGGGGGGCATGGGTCGGCCGGAAACGCTCCGCGGCGCGGAAACGCTCTTGACCCTGGGGAACGTCCTTGGTATTCAGGGCACCCCATTCAAAATGGCTTTTCCCTTTCGTCGTTCGTCCCGTGCCCAGGTTGGGCTTTTCTTGGCTCCACGTTTCTCGATGGGAGAATCGGTGGTGAAATCCGCGAGATTCCCGGGCGGTCTTGTGGCCGCGGTGTTCGTGCTCTTTGGTGCCACGGCGTTGGGCCAGCGGGTCCAGTTCCCCACCAGGCTGCCGGCCACCGACGCGGTCAGGCTGGCCGAGGCGCCCGTGTGGGAGCCGTCGCCCAGAGGCAAACCCTCCGCGGAAGCCGCCTCTTTATCCAAATCCAAAACCGCCTCCTTGCGCAATACGGCGGCGGCGCAGGTCGCATCGAGCCAAGTGGTGATCATCGACCCGGCGTACGGGGCGGCCTCCGAGGCGGTCGGCGTGCCTGAGGTGATTCTCAGCGATCCTTGCTTCCCGACCACGACCTTGGTCCCGTGCGTTCCGGACGTCTCTTGCCCGGACTACGGTTGGCAGTTCTTTGGCGACTTCCTCTGGCTCCAGGCCCGCAGCGGGGAAGTGGCCTACGCGGCCGCTTTCAACGGGCCGGTCGCGCCCCCTCCTCCGCCGCCCGTTCAGATCAGGCCGGTGGCCACGGTCGATCCCGGCACCGACCCCGGGTTTCGCGTCGGCTTCAGCCGCTTGTTGAATTTCCCGGTCCGCCTGGGGGCGACGTACACCCGCTATGAGAGCAACCGCTCGCACGATCTGAGCATCACGCCGCCCGACGTGATCCGTTCTCTGGTCATCCATCCGGGCTCGGCGGCCGCCGACACCGATTTCTTGGCCGCCCGGGCCGGAATCGGCATCGATTTCGACCTAATCGACGTCGACTATCGCGGGACGTTCGTCTGCGACGAGCACTACACGCTCGAATACCTGATTGGACTCCGCTACGCGATGCTCCAGCAGGATTTCCACGCCACGTTCCTCAACGCGACCACCGCCGAGCAGGTGGGCGCGGAAGTCGGCTTCGATGGCGGCGGCATCCGGCTGGGCCTGGAGGGCGAGCGTCGTGCCTCCCGATTCGGACTCTTGGTCTACGGGCGGGCCGCGGCCAGCTTCGTCAGCGGGCGTTTCCGGGCCGACTACGTTCAGAGCGACAACATCTTCGGCACGGTGGTCGACACCGGTTGGGAGGCCGACCGGATCGTGCCCATCCTCGACCTGGAGCTGGGAGCCGGCTGGATCAGCCCCAGGGAATGTCTTCGGATGTCGCTCGGCTACGCGCTCTCGGCGTGGTACAATACGGTGATGCTCGACGAGTTCATCGACGCCGTGCAAACCAACAGCTTCCTCGCGCTGGGCGACACGCTCACCTTCGACGGCCTGGTCGCCCGGGCCGAGGTCCGCTTCTGATTCCTCGCCACCCTAAAGAAGGGTTCTGGGGCCACCCCGCCGACTGAATCGGCCGGTTCGGTTCTCTCGCTCTCGATGCCGGGTTTCCTTACGGTATGGGGGCTTCCGCAGCACTTGGCCAAGGCAAGGCACGCCTGCACCCCGCCCTCCAGGCTATTGACATTGCCCAGCCCCCCAATTATCAGGGGGAGTGGGCGCCGGGAGTGTCGGCGTTTTGAGAGAGCGTTGGATTGCGAATGAGGCCTGGGGGAGATCGGCGTTTTTCTTCTCCTTCCCTTCCGTCTCTCGGGAGGGCCCGCGCCTGACGCAGAGATGCCCTCGGTCACCACTAGCCTGGAGAAATGCACCATGTGGTTCGGCAAATCGTTCGGTGGTCGGCGAAAGTCGCGGCGGGCTTCAAGCCGCAGCAAGCTTCCGGGGCCGGCGCGGCACATGCACGGGCGGCCTCTCAGGCTCGAGCTGTTGGAAGAGCGGAGGCTGCTGGCTATCAACACCGCCTTGGACCTGGTGAGTTCCACGGTCTCGATTACCGAGAGCGGCGCCGGCCAGGCCGACAACGTGATCTTGAGCTACGACACGGCCGGGATTCTGCCGAGGATCGTAGTTTACGACCCAGCCGGCATCACGCCCGACGGCTTCGCCGGGGTCATCGACGCTTCGACCGTCTCGTATATCGTCGTTGCGGGTGTCTCGCAAATCGAGATTGATCTGGGCGATTTTGCCGACACGTTGACCGTGGACATTTCCGGCACCCTGATCCCCACGGCGATTTCAGGCGGGCTGATCCCGGTTCCCATCCAATACGACGGCGGAGCCGGATTCGACGGGCTTTCCGTGACGGACCCCGGCGGCGCCCACGCCACGGAGAGCCTGGCCGTGGGGGCAACGCCCGGATCGGGCCGAAGCGTGATCGGAGTGCAGGTAGTCGACTTCGAAAACATCGAGCCGTTTTCCAGCGTCGTCCCGGCGGCGATCTTCAACATCACGAGCGTGCCGGGGCTCGCCAGCCTCCTCCAGGACGACAATCAGATCAACTACACCGATAGCCCGGTCAACCCGGGAACGCACGGGCTGATCACCGTCGACGGTTTCGAGCCGATCGAGTTCAGCAACAAGATGAACCTGATCATCGACGCAGGCGCCGGAAGCGACGAGATCAACCTGAACCATCCGGGCAACCCGACCGCGCTGAGCACGATCACGGTCAACGGCGGGGACCCGACCGCCAGCGACCGATTAATCGTCCAGGACTTGGGGCTGGGCACACCGATCACCTACACGCCCGCGGCGAGCGGCGGTGTCATCACGGGGGCCCAGGTGCCCGTAGTGACGGCCGACACGATGGAGGAGTTGGTCATCCGGGGTCAGGGAGGCAACACCACGATGACCATCGTGGGGACGGCGGACGACAATATCTTCACGTACACGCCCGGTCCGGCGATCGATGCAGGCTCCGTCAGGACCCGAAAAGTGGTGGCCGGATTGGGAGAGCTGTTGCCCGTGAGTTTCTCGAACTTCGGTACGCTTGGCAGCGTCACGATACAAGGAGCAGGCGGCACCGATACGCTGGTGTACACCGGGACCGAAACGGAAGACGTTTTCGCCGTTGAGACCACCGGTGCGGTGGACCTGACCACGGCGCTGGGCAACCATGTGCAAGTCCGCCAGAACAGCATGGAGAACCTGACGCTCAACGGCCTGGCCGGCGACGACACGTTCAACATCGTCGCCCCACAGCCGTATGAGAGCATCCTCGTCAACGGCGGCGATCCGGATGCCAGCGATAGGGTCAACCTCACCGGCACCGACGGCCACGACGCCATCGTAGTAAGTCTTTTCGCGCCCCCGCTCCCGTTGCCGCCCGGGGCGTTCGTCCAGGGCTTCCCCGTTCCGAGCACGATTACCGGTCTCGGTGGTACGATCGGCGTCCTCGGGGTCGAGAACGTGAACATGGATGGCAACGGGGGGACCAGCAGCATCACCGTCAACGGCACCGACCACGACGACAGCCTCACCTACACGCCAACCGGACCGCAAGACGGCATGTTCCAGAACGCAGGCTCGAACACACTCTTCACCTTCGCCAATATCACCGGTGTCTTCGCCGTCCACGGCCTCACGGACACCGCCGACGAGGTCATTGTCGAGGGCACCAACAGCCGGGATACAATCCGGATTAACACACTGTTCCGCGTGGCGCAGGTGACCGACTCGACGGGCACGATATTGAAGCCGGTGCTTCTCGGCGACACAGTCGAGGTTCTGACCGCCCTGGGTCGCATGGGTGACGATACCTTTCACGTCATCCCGACGTCGGGCGTCGGGGGCAGCCTAGACAACTTGCGGATCTACGTCGATGGCGGCGAGCCGGGCGCCAGCGACGCGCTCTTGGTTAGGACCGACACGGGCGTGCCTTTCCCGGACACCCATTTCGTCGTGGTCAACCGGGGCCGCAATCCCGACGAAGGCGTGGTCCGGATATTCAGCGATGGGACCGGCGTGGTGGGCGATCAAGCGCCCCCGGGGCCCGTCGCGGCTCCCACCCAGTTCCCAGACATCGCCTACACGAACACGGAAATCGTCTCGGCGAACGTGTTCGTCGACGCCCAGGGAGACCCGAACCTGTTGATCCTTGGCCCGGACCCCTTCGAACCGAACGAGTTCCGTGCCAACGCGGCAGTCCTGGGCGCGGGCCGCACCTTGAACGTCGAGCACGTGGCCGTCTTCCCCAACGCAAACGAGCACCCCGGTGTGCCTGCCGATCAGGACTGGATGCGGGTAGTTGCCGAGGTGACCGGCACGTTGGACTTCCAGGTCTACTTCCGCCAGTTCAACCCTGAGCTGTTCCCGGCGGGCGGAGACCTGAGCATCGAGGTCCGCGACGCCGACGGCACGCTGATCGCCGGCACGGGCGCCTTCGGCACAAACGACGCGACGGACGACGAGCGAGTGCGAATCCCCGCCGTGGCCGGCCAAACCTATTACCTCCGCGTGTTCGGGGCGGAGGACACGGTGACGAACGGCTACGATCTGACAGTGATCAACACCCCCGCTCCGGTGCCATACGATCTCGAATTGGAGGACTCGCCGGTGGGTGACCCGCCGCCCGCCAACAGCGACACCGGCCGTTCGCAGTTCGACAACATCACCCGCGAGAATGAGCCGACCATTTTCTTGCGGTTGGATGACGGTTCGCTGCGGTTCGATTTGCCGGGCAACGATCCCGGGGCTGGCGCGTTTCCCAACAATCCGCCGGATGAGACGATTCCGATCCCCTTCCAGACCACGTTCTTGCCCGGATTCCGGGTGGCAATCTTCGACGAAGGGCCGACTCCGGGTCAGCCGGCCACGGACCCGCAAATCCCCGTCGGATTTGCCACGGAAGTGGCGGGCTCGCCGGGCCTGTACACGTTCACGTTCCCGGCGGCACTTCCCGACGGCAGCCATTTCCTCAGCGCCCGGGTACAGATGATCGATCCCTCCGACCCGGACAACGACGGGGGCACCGCCGATCACCTAAGCGGCTTCGGCTGGCGGAGCCTGGCGCTGGAGATCGTCGTCGACACCCAGGCGCCGCCGGTGCTCTTTGGCGTCGCGGGGAGTGCCACCGACGGGCTGCACGCACAGAGCGACACGGGCGTCGCGGGGCTCCCGGCCACGTTCACCGACCGGATCACCAGCGACACCACGCCCACGTTTTTTGGCACGGCCGAGGCCAACGCCGTGATTCGCCTTTACGTCGACATGAACGGGAACGGGAACGTCGACGCGGCCGACGTGTTCCTCGGCCAAACGGTCGCCGTACCGCTGGACGGGACCAACCAGTTCCCCAACGGCTACTGGGAGCTGACCTCCAGCGTCGACATGAACGATCCGTCGGCACCGCTGGCATTTGATGGTCTGAGAACGATCCTGGTGACGGCCGAGGACCCGGGCGGCGAAGTCAGCGACGCCGAGACCCTGGACATCTTTCTCGACACACAAGGGCCCCGGGTCACCGCCGTTTACCTGACGGACGATCCGGCGTTTAACCTGTTCAATCCAAAACCATCGGAAGGGCCCACGCCGTTGGTGGAGCGTCTTTCGATCGACATTGAGGATCTGCCCGACCGCGTTGCCGGGTTCCTTTACCACGCTTTGGCCCCGGGGATTTTTCCCGGCGACCCGGCCACGGAGCCCGGGCACTTTCTCGTCCGAGGGGACCACAACGGCGTGATTGCGATCGAGAGCGTCGCTTTCAACGCCGTCGCTCCCGCGCCAGGCGTGCCGGCCACGGGTACGATCGTACTCACCTTCTTTGAGCCGCTCCCCGACGATCGCTTCACGCTCACCATCTCCGACGAGCTGGTCGACCCGGTGGGTAATCGGCTGGATGGGGAAAGCAACGCCATCGAGCCACAAGACCCACCCGCGTTTCCCAGCGGCGATGGGCAGCCGGGGGGCGACTTCGTGGCGCGATTCACCGTCGACAGCCGGGCCGAGATCGGCGTCTGGGCCGCCGGGAGCGTGTACGTCGACACCAACGGCAACTTCCAGTTCGACCCGGAGAACCCCGACCCCAGCAACCGCGACATCGTCTACACGCTCGGCTTTACCACCGACTACGTCTTTGCGGGTAATTTCGTAGAGGCCGCGGGCGGTACGGCCGACGGGTTCGACAAGCTGGCCGTCTACGGCAGGGACGCGGCCGGGTTCCGCTGGCTCATCGACGTCACGCACGACGGCGTGCCGGACCTCGACGTCCCGGAGCCGGCCGCCGTGATCGGCGTCCCCGTGGCCGGCAACTTCGACCTTGCCAACGGCCTGAACGGCGACGAAGTGGGGCTCTTCACCGGCACCTCTTGGTGGCTCGATAGGAACCACGACTTCAACGTGGATTTCCAGCTCGTGAGCGAGTTGCGAGGCTTTCCGATCGTGGGCGACTTCGACGGCGACGGGTACGACGATCTGGCAACGCTGAACAGCCGGCGGAATCGCTTCGAGTTCGATCTGACCGGTGGCACGTTCGCCGGCTGGGACGGCACGATCGACGACACCATCGTGCTCCCCTTCGGCGGGTTCATCGGCGTGCGGGAGCGACCGGTGGCGGCCGACATGGACGCCGACGGCATCGACGACGTCGGCCTCTGGGTGCCGGATCGGGGCGGGATGACGCCTCGCGAAACCGGCGAATGGTACTTCCTCGTCTCCGACGGGGTGCCCGTTTTCGGCACCGTCGACACGGTCGACCATCCCTTCACGCCGATCCCCTTCGGCCAAGACATCTTCGCCCAGTTCGGCGACCAGTTCGGCGTGCCCGTGGTGGGGAACTTCGACCCGCCGGTGACCGGCGGCGGCCAGCAGCCGGATGAGATTCCCGCCGGCGATCCCGCGGAGGAACAAGCCACCGACGACGTTTCACAAGCGGACGGGGCCTCCACGCCGACGGTAGTCAACCTCGTGGGGACCTCGGAGAAAGACGTTTTCCAGCTCATGCCCGGCCCGACGCTCGACTCCTGGGTTGTGAAACTCAATGGGGTTCGTCAACAGCTCGACGGCAACCCCGTGGCCATCGAGTTCGACGGCCTCGGCGGCGACGACAAGGTCATCGTCACGGGCAGCGGCGCCGATGAGGTGGCCGAGCTGTGGCCGGGCCGCGTCTCGTTCACCGGCAAAGGGCTTTCGTTCACTGCGAAGAACGTCAAGTCGATCACCGTCCATGCCGGCGGCGGCAACGACACGGCACGTCTTTACGATTCGGAAGGAGACAACCGGTTCCAGGCCACGCCCGAGTGGGCCAGACTCCATGGCGACGGGTTCTACATGCGTGCAGTGGCCTTCCCCACGGTGTACGCCTACGCGACCCCCGGCGGGGGCGACGTGGCGCAGCTGTTCGACTCGCCGGGAAACGACCAGTTCGAGGCGACGCCTGAATACGCCAGGCTTCACGGGAACGGATTCGACGTCCGTGCCGAAGCCTTCCGTTACGCGCACGGGTACGCTCGCAACGGCGGCAGCGACACGGCACGTCTTTACGACTCGGAAGGAGACGACCGGTTCCGGGCCACGCCCGAGTGGGCCAGTCTCCAAGGCGAGGGTTTTTACACGCGTGCAGTGGCCTTCCCCGCCGTGTACGCCTACGCGACCCCCGGCGGGATCGACGTGGCAGTGCTGAGCGACTCGCCCGGGAACGACGTGCTCGAGGCCTCGCCCTACTTTGCCAGGCTTTACGGGGCGGGGTTCCATAACCTCGCCGTGTCGTTCCACACGGTCATCGCGCACTCGGGCGCGGGCGACGACGACAGGGCCTATCTCCACGACTCGGCCCTGGGCGACTACCTCAAGGCGAGAAACGACTGGGTCCGGCTGTTCAACGACGATCCGCAGCTCGGGTTCTCGATTGGAGCCGCCGGCTTCGAGAACGTGGTAGCGTCGTCCAGTGGTGAAGACGACACCCAGGACATCCACCCCGATGCCCTCGATTGGCTCATCACTCAAGGCTGGCAGTAGCGTGCCAGGGTGGCACGGCCCAGGAAGAGAGGCCGGGTCGCTTTGCAGACCGACGACACGCGCAACCCAGACCGCCCAGTAGGCGCATTCTTCGCCTTTCGCCTGTTGTCAAGCCTGGGGATTTGAGACTGTTCTTGCCGATCCCGCTTGCATTGTCGTGACAGCACCGCTATCTTGCATCATGTGTCGCTGTGGAGGTCGGTTCCGCGAGCGTTATCGCGTGGGACGCCACTTGGGGTGATCTTTCTCGCATCGGGGCCATACGATGCTGGTGCTGTCGCGAAAAGTCGGCGAAAAGATCCTGATCGGGGACAACATCTCGGTGACCGTGGTTCGGGTTTCCCAGGGGACTGTGCGCATCGGTATCGAGGCGCCTGGGGACTTGCCGATCGTCCGCGAAGAGATCAAGGATCAGCAGCCGACCGGCGCTGCCGACCGGAAACTGGCGCCACGGTCGTGAATTCTTCTGGTTCATCCGGCGGAAGCGTACGTCGGCTTCTCCCCAGGGGAGTACCGGTGCCTCTTCTCTGTTCATCGATGCGCCGCCGCGCTTGGCTTTCTTGGAGTTACGACCGTCCGGCAACAGAGAAGAGGCACCGGTACTCCTGGTGTGTGCCTTCCACGTACGCAAATCCCGGATGAACCTGAATTCTTGGGCGCGGCACGCGCTGGCCGTGTTCGTACTGGACTTTTGCAGAATGGCGGGTTAGGCCTATATGAAAGGAACAAGCCGCGGCTAATCGAGCGCTCTGTTGAGCTTTCCCGCCGTGCGAGACGTATTCCGGACGCTGCCCGGTGTGCGGACATCGAGGCGTTGGGGGCCGTCCCGACCTTCCAGGGTTCCGTTTTCCTCCTGGTACTTGACCAACCGGGTGACTTTGTCGACCGCTCGGGCCTCCTCCGGTATCTCTGCGCTCGGGGCTCGGCCCCAGAGAATGCGAGACCCGCCTTTGGTCACCAATTCGTACGTGTACTCGTTGCCGTGGCCTAACTCGACGAGAGTCGCGGGGATGATATAGTCTAGTTTTAGTTGCTGCCACGCCGGGCCGAGTGCTGCTGCTATTTCTGCGCTCTCATGGACGCGAATGTCGCCCCACGGGGTCCCCTCCAAACCGATCGGATCCGTCTCGACTCCGGCCAATCGTGGATAGCGACCGGCCTCGATCGGTGAGAAGTCGCTGGTCGGAAGTAACACGCCCTCAGCATCCACCGGCCGCACTCCGCCGAGAACGGGAACCATCAAAACTGGCCGGCGATACTCCAGCTCGACCTCGACCCGGGCAGGAAAGTGCTTGGCCACCCGACGAACTTCGGCGACCCAGGGGTGCAACGAGAAGGCGTTGGCGATCCGCTGAACAAGGTCCTCGTCCAACAACGACAGGGGGCCGTCCAGGCTCGCGTCGCGGAACACTTCGGCGCGGATGTCCCGGTGAACCCATTCCGGAGGCGGGGGAATCTCCACCTTTTCACGGGTGATCTGGTATTGCTCGGAGGCCAGCACGCCCCGGCCGACTTCCTGCCACGCGGCGTGCCAAAGACCAAAGAACGCCACGACTGAGAGCGCGATCAACGTGACGGCACGCCCTCGACCCTGAAAGAGGAGAACCCAGTGCTCGAATTGGGGGGAGGGCCGAGGAGATTTCCGCCTGGAACTCGCCTTCCGCTTTTTCGCACTCATTCGGCACTGTCCTCGGGTAGGGGGGCACCTGGAGACACTCTTGGGAGTCTATCGGCGGACGCCCGGCCCCGAGGTGACGTTGGGTCCGTCACCTGTCATTTCCGAACCCCCTCGAAAAGGGGGCGTTGGGGCCCGGCCCCAGTAGAGAGTCGCGGCAATTACGACGACACTCCGTAGCTCCTGCCAATCAGGCTTGCGAGTTGCCGTCGGGAGACATGGACGGAGCTCACCAGATTTCCAACTCCAGTTCCAACATCACCCCAAGCCGCTCGTGAACCTGGCTTCGGACGATTTCGATCAAGCGGAGCACGTCGTTGCTGGTCCCCTCGGGCTCGGCGATGATGAAATTGGCGTGCCGATCGCTGATGACGGCCCCGCCGATTCGGGTTCCTTTCAGGCCGGCCGCTTCGATCAGCTCGCCGGCCGTGGTGCCGCGAGGGTTGCGAAACGCGCAGCCGGCGCACTGGTGGCCCATCGGTTGGCTGGCCTTGCGGACGATCCACTGCTTCTGCATACGGCTGGCCAGCTCTTGCGGATTGTCCTGTTCCAGTTCGAGCTTGGCTTCGAGGATCACCAGATCGTCCAGGCTGCTCTGGCGATAGGCGAAGACAAGGTCCTCTCGGTGCCGCTGGCAAACCTCCCCGGAATGGGTCAGCACGGTGGCGCCGGAAGTCCATTGTCCGACATCGCCCCCGTGCGTGCCGGCGTTTCCGTGCAGTGCCCCGCCCAGGGTGCCGGGGATGGCCACCAGCATTTCCAGTCCGGCCAGGCCCTCGTGAAC
>JBDRTC010001262.1:0-4723 GCA_043824335.1 Planctomycetota bacterium
GCGCCGTCCGCTCGCCGGATTGGACCGCGGCGGCAATCTCCAGACAGCTCATCGGTTCGCCGGTCATCGCTCGCTCGCGTCGTAAACGGTCGCCGGCTCGACGTTGCCGATCTCCATCGCCCGCATCGCCGCCATCTCGGAAGTGAGCCCAGCGAGCAAGGCGGCAACAGCTTCGAGATGCCGTCGACCGACGGGAGTTGCCAGCAATTCCTCGGCCATGCGCGCGATCGTGTCGGCGGAGAGCGGTGGTTTGTCTTGCATCGTTTCGGCCGCCGTGTGTGATGCGTTTTTCGAGAATCCATACGAACTGCCGTCAGGCTATCTCGCCCGGGTAGGGGTGTCAAATCCAATGGGTTGAGCATGGGCAAGGGAAGAGCCCCTCTCCTCCGCCGGGGATTCCGGCTATCGTAATGGGTATCCCGTTTTGCGGCCGACGGCACGTCGGCCAAACATCAAAGAAATGAGGAAACGGACGATGCCCATTCAAAGATCGTGTTTCCCCAGCATGGTCACCCGCCTTCTCCTTTCCGCGGCGCTTGTAATGCCGGTCACTGCCGTTGCCGCCGCGGATCCCGGCGTTGGGCTGTTGGTCGCGGAGACTTCGGCGGAGAAGCTGGGCCCGGAGTCGCAAGCGGCCTACGCGTTGGGCAAGGAGCTTGCATCCGCCACGCTCGTGATGCCCACGGCCGAGGGCGGCTTTGTCGACGCCAGCGGCGCGGCGGTCTCGCTGGATCGGTTCCGCGTGATCTGGCACCACCAGGGGGATTCGAGCGAGCAGACGACCGCCGCTTGCGATCCCCGCGTGATCGAGGCGTTGCGAGGCTACGTTGCCGAGGGGCACGGCCTGTTTCTCTCCGGGGCGGCACTGGCGATGGTTCGTCCGCTGGGCATCGAAACGACCCAGCCCCGGCTCGGCCAAGGCGGCGAAGGCCAGTACGTGGCGGGGTTGATCCCGGGGGAGTCGGGGCATCCGATCTTTCAAGGTCTCGCGGCACTGGGAGTCAACCTGCCGGAAAGCGTTGGGGGGAACCCGCGCGACGCGAACGTGCCGATCAACGACGCGGGCTACCCCGCGTTTGCCGACTTTCACGGCTCGGGCGGTCCGTTGGGCGGGATGTTGCTGGCCCGGGCGTCGGCCGGCGCGGAGAACCCGCTGGTGGAATACGAGCTGGAGAAGGGCCGGGTCGTCGTCCTGGGGTGGCGGCTCCCGCACTACGCCCACGCGGAAAACGCCCATCGGGCGAATCTCGAGCGGCTGACTGAAAACATCCTCGCGTATCTCGGCAAGGCGGAACAGTGGCAACAGGTCGTGGTCACCCCCGGTGTGCCGGTGCCGACCTCCGAGCCCGGCATTCCCGCCGACCAGTGGCGGGCCGCGCGCATGGCCGTGGCCGATCTCGTCGAGACGTTCAACGACCGCTATCCCAAGGGGCCGGAGTACTTGGAGCGTCTCGAAGCGCTCGAGCGATCGCACGACGAACTCCTGAGCGAGGAAAGTAAACTCGATGAGGAAAAGCGGGCCCGGCTCGACGTAATCGCCCAGCGGTTCCACGCGCTAAAGCAAGAGGCCCTGCTGGGGAATCCGCTTTTGGACTTCGGCCGCTTGCTGTTGGTCGAGCGAGGAGCCGCCAGGCTGGGCCTACCGGCCAACTGGCAGAGCAACTCCAGCCTTGGGACCACGGGGTACGATAACCAGATCGCCGTGCTCGCGCCGGTTCGGCCCGACGGCGAATTGACGACCCTTTACCGTCCCGAGGGCGGCCGGTTTGTGGGCGACGTGGACCTCCACTTCGACTCCGACCGGATGCTTTTCTCGATGCCCGGCGCAAACGGCCGCTGGCAGGTGTTTGAGATGAGCGCCGACGGCTCCAACCTCAACGAGCTTAAGCTGATCCACGAGCCCGACGTCGACAACTACGACGCCTGCTACCTGCCCGACGGCCGGATCGTCTTTGCCTCCACGGCGCCGTTCATCGGCGTGCCGTGCGTCTACGGCGGCTCCTTTGCCGCGAATCTCTATCGGCTGGAAACCGACGGCTCGGTCCGGCAGCTTACCGTCGACCAGGAGGACAACTGGTGCCCAACGGTTACCAACGGCGGCCGGCTGATGTATCTGCGATGGGAATACACGGATCTACCCCACTCCAATTCGCGGATCCTCTTCCACATGAACCCCGACGGCACCGGGCAGATGGAGTACTACGGCAGCAACTCCTTCTTCACCAACTCGTTCTTCTACGCCCGGCCGATCCCGGGGCACGCGACGAAGGTCGTGGGCATTGCCACGGGACACCACGGGGTGGCCCGCTCCGGACGCCTGCTCATCCTCGACCCGGCCCTGGGACGTCACGAGGCCGAGGGCGTGGTCCAGGAGATCCCCGGCTGGGGGAAGAAAGTGGCGGCCACGATCCTCGACCCCCTCGCCGACGGCTTCTGGCCGCAGTTTCTCCACCCCTTCCCCTTGAGCGAGAAATACTTCCTCGTTTCGGCGAAGCCTACAGGCAACTCGCCGTGGGGGATCTATCTGGTCGACGTGTTCGACAACGTCACGCTCGTCAAGGAAGTGGAGGGCTATGCGCTTCTGGAGCCGATCCCGATCCGGCCGACGCCGACTCCACCGGTAATCCACGACCGCATCGACCGAGAGCGCAAGGACGCCCTGGTCTACATGACGGACATCTACGAAGGCGACGGCCTGAAAGGGATTCCCCGCGGGACGGTCAAGAAGCTGCGGCTTTTCACCTACCATTTCAGCTACCGGGGGATGGGCGGCCTCTTGGGTTCGATCGGCATGGACGGCCCGTGGGACATCAAGCGCGTGCTGGGCACCGTGCCGGTCGAGGCAGACGGGTCGGCCACGTTTCGCGTGCCGGCCTACACGCCCATCGCGGTCCAGCCGCTCGATGAGGAGGGCCAGGCCCTTCAAATCATGCGGAGTTGGTTTACCGGCATGCCCGGCGAGGTGCTCTCGTGCGTGGGCTGTCACGAGCGGCAGAACACCGGCACCCCCAACCGCCCCACGATCGCCGCACGCCGGGCCCCCGCGGAAATCACGCCCTGGTACGGGCCAACGCGCGGATTCAACTTCGCCCGGGAGGTGCAGCCGGCCTTGGATAGGTACTGCGTCGGCTGCCACGACGGCCAACCTCGCGACGACGGTCCGGCGCTGGTCGACCTCCGGGGAACGGAGATGATCACCGACTGGAACTCCGGCATTGCCGGGCACGTCAGTGCCGAGGTGGGCGGAAAATTCTCCGTGGCCTACGGCGAGCTGCACCGCTACGTTCGGCGCCCCGGCATCGAGAGCAACATCCGTCTCCAGACGCCCATGGAGTTCCACGCCGAGAGCACGGAGCTCGTCCAAATGCTCAAGAAGGGGCATTACCACGTGAAGCTCGACCCCGAGGCGTGGGACCGGCTCATCACCTGGATCGACCTGAACGCCCCCTACCACGGCACCTGGACCGAGATCGCCGGCGAGAACAACGTCAAGGGGCTCAACGTCCGAGCGCAAGAGATGCGAAGACGCTACGCCGGCATGGAAGGGGACCCCGAGGCGATTCCCACGCCGTCCGGCGAACCGATCCAGCCCGTCTTTCCGGAGCCGCCCGTGGAGGAGCCGGTCGAAGTCGTACGTTTGCCGGGCTGGCCCTTCGGCGCCCAGGAGGCCCGGCGGCGCCAGGCGGAAGCGGGACGGTTTGAACAAGGCATCGATCTTGGCGAGGACGTTGGGCTCGAGCTGGTCCGCATTCCGCCGGGGCAGTTCGTCATCGGCGACGCCGACGGCCATCCCGACGAGCGGCCGTCGAGCATCGTGGCCGTCGAAAAACCCTTCTGGATCGGCCGCTTCGAGGTGACCAACGCCGAGTTTGCCCGGTTCGATCCGGAGCACGATAGCCGCGTCGAGCCGATGCACGGATACCAGTTCGGGATCCACGGCTATCCGGCGAACCAGGCCCGGCAACCGGCCGTGCGCCTCTCGTGGCACGAGGCCACGGCCTTTTGCGATTGGCTGAGCGAGAAGACCGGCCGGCGCTGCCGGCTTCCCACGGAAGCCGAGTGGGAATACGCCTGCCGCGCCGGCACGGCCACGCCCGCCTGGTACGGCGACCTCGAGACCGACTTTTCCAGCTTCGCCAACCTGGGCGACGCCAAGCTGCGGGAGTTCGCTTTGGATACGTTCATCCGCGTCCACCTTGTTCCCAATCCCAACAAGTACGACGACTGGGTCCCCAAGGACGACCGGTTCAACGACGGCGGGTTCGTTTCCGTCGACGTCGGCAGCTACCAGCCCAATCCGTGGGGCCTTTTCGACACCCACGGGAACGTCTGGGAGTGGACCGGCTCCAGCTTCCGGCCCTATCCCTACCGCGAGGACGACGGGCGCAACGACCTTTCCGCTCCCGGCAAGCGGGTCGTGCGCGGCGGCTCCTGGTACGATCGCCCCAAGCGCTGCCGCTCGGCCTTCCGGCTGGCGTATCAGCCGTACCAGTGCGTGTTCAACGTCGGCTTCCGCGTGGTGATGGAAGCGGAGTGATTCCGCCCCGCCGACCAACCGGCACCGTTACCAAACCCCCATTTAGCCCCCGGTGAATACACCGGGGGCTGACTCCGACATTCGGGGGGGTGGCTCCGCCGCCAATCCCTTGCCCGGATTATTCATGCGCCGGCGCAGTAGCACAGGCATCTTGCCTGTGTTGCCCAGCCACAGGCTGGAAGCCTG
>JBDRTC010001263.1:0-8610 GCA_043824335.1 Planctomycetota bacterium
AGTATGAGGACACGGTGAAGATCGGCCAGATCCTGATCGACAATCGGCTCGGCGATTACTCGGTCTATTACTGCACGGCGATCGCCGCGTTCGCCGCTTGCGAGTTCGACATTTCCGAAAGCCACTTCCGGGTGCTCGATAAGAACCAGATCCGGCTGGCCGGAAGGAACAACCCGATGCAGGCGGCCGTCGACGAGTGCCGCGCGGACATGGCCTACCAGAGGGAGGCATGGGCAAAGGAGCGGAAGATCCGCGAGCAAGAGGCGGTCGGCGGCAATCTGCCCCGCGTCGAGCTGATAACCACCAAGGGCGCCATCGAGGTGGAGCTGTTCGAGAACGAAGCGCCCAACACGGTGGCCAACTTCATCTCCCTGGTGGATAAAGGGTTCTACAACGGCCTGAAGTTCCATCGCGTCTTGCCCCAATTCATGGCCCAGGCCGGGTGCCCCAAGGGGGACGGCACGGGCGGCCCCGGCTACTCGATCCGTTGCGAGTGCCGGCAGCCCAATCACCGGCTCCATTTTCGGGGCAGCTTGAGCATGGCCACCAGCGGGCCCGATACGGGCGGGTCGCAGTTTTTCATCACCTTCCGGCCCACCCGGGGCCTCAACGGCAGCCACACGGTGTTCGGCCGGGTGGTGCGCGGTCTCGACGTGTTGGCCCGGCTTCAGCGCCGCGATCCGAAACCGTCGATGGATCCGAACTACGAATACACCCTCCCCAAGCCCGACCGGATCCTCGAAGCCCGCGTGCTTAAAAAACGCAATCACCCCTACGACCCGAAGGTCACGCCCGACGAGGAGCCCGACGAGATCTCCGAGCAAATCCGCCGGGAAGTCATGCCGTTTTAATTGCCGGTGAATAAGGGCGCGTTTGCATCTTTTCGGGGTCTTGGCTATCGTGGTGAACGTACGGCCTCCCCCACCGGCGTCTCGCTTGAGACGCTTCAGCCGGGGCGGCCATCCGGCCTGCACCCCCCGAGGAGACTTCCATGCACCGCACGCTAGCCTGCCTGTTGTCGCCGGCGATCGCCTTCTTGCTCGTGGCAGCGCCGTCCCTTTCCGCCGAGAAGGCAACCGGCCTCCGACTGGCAACGTTCTCCTGCGACGTAACGCCCCCCTTGGGCGGGCACCCGCTCATCTGGGTCACCCCCGTGGCCGAGGTGGAAACCCCGCTTTTGGCCAAGGGGGTCGTGCTCGACGACGGCGCCCGGCGGTACGTGCTCTGCGCGATCGATTGGTGCGGGCTGTGCAACTCGTCGTACGAGCTGTTCCGCAGCAAGATTGCCGCCGCCGCGGAAACCGAGGTCACGCAAGTGGCCGTCCACAGCATCCACCAGCACACCGCCCCGTACACCGACGGCGATGCCCAGCGGCTGCTCGACACGCTCGACAAGGACGAGAATCTCCCCCTCTACGTCGACTTCGAGTTTCTCGACCAGGTGACCGACCGCTTGGCCGATTCCGTGCGCCAGTCGCTCGGGAAGCTCGAGCCGTTCGACCACCTGGGCACCGGCCAGGCCAAGGTCGATCGGGTCGCCTCCACCCGGCGGATTCCCATCGAAGGGGGCAAGGTCCGCTCGCGAATGAGTTCCTGCAAGGATCCCGAACTAAGAGCGCTGACCGAGGGGATCATCGACCCCATGGTCAAGACGATCACCTTCGCCCGGGGCGATAAGCCCCTGGTGCGGCTTCACTACTATGCCACGCACCCGCAGAGCTTCTACGGCGATCCCCGGGCCTCGAGCGACATGCCCGGCTTCGCCCGCGAAAGACTCCAGGAAAAGGAGGGCGTCTTTCAGATCTACTTCACCGGCTGCTCCGGCGACGTGGCCATGGGCAAGTACAACGACGCCTCGCGGGCCGCCCGGGATGAGCTGACCGACCGGCTGTACGCGGGCATGGAGGCCGCGGTCGCCGCGACCCGGCTGGCTCCCGTCGAAGGGCTCCAATGGCGGACCCTGGCGTTGGCGCTACCGGCCAGAACCGGCCCCGGCTACACCGTCGAGGAGAACCGCGCCCGAATGAAGAACCCGGAAGGGAGCGTGATCGGTCGAATCAGGGCGGCCACGCGCGTCGCCTACGCCGAGCGGAGCGAGCGGCCCATCGACCTCAGCGTGCTGGCGATCGGCAACGTCCAGATTCTCCACTTGCCGGGCGAGAGCATGATCGAGTTTCAGCTTTTTGCCCAGCGATCGAAGCCCGACGCGTTCGTGGCCGTGGCGGCCTACGGCGACGTGGGCCCGGGCTACATCTGCACCGAGAAGTCGTTTTCCGAAGGGGGATACGAGCCGACCGCCTCCCGCGTTGCCCCGCACTCGGAAGCCCTGCTGAAAGAGGCGATCCGAAAGTTGCTCGAAGCAGACTGAATGCAAACCGAAAGGACAACGCTCATGACCAAGAACATCCTGCCGATGGCCGTATCGCTCGCGTGCATCCTCTCTGCTGTTTCTCTCGCGGCCGAGGGTGAGGAGGGATTCGTTCCGATCTTCAACGGCAAGGACCTCAGTGGCTGGGAGGGCGAGGAGGGTTTTTGGACGGTCGAGGACGGGGCCATCACCGGCGAAAGCACCCCGGAAAAGCCCGTCCGGCTGGCAACCTACCTGATGTGGCGGGGCGGCAACGTCGCCGACTTCGAGCTGCGGTTCTCGTACCGCATCCCCGCGGGCAACTCGGGTGTGCAGTTCCGCAGCCGCGAGCTGGAAAACTGGGACATCACCGGCTACCAGGCCGATTTCGACGCCCCCAACCAGTGGACCGGCTGCCTCTACGACTGCAACTCGCACCGGGCCGACCCGGACCGCATCATCGCCCCCCGGGGCCAGAAGGTCGAGATCGACGCCGACGGCAAGCGAACCCCTTCGGCCATCGCCGACCCCGCCGAGTTGCTCAAGCACGTCAAGAAAGGCGACTGGAACGAGTGCCACGTCATCGCCCGCGGGCCCCTGCTCACTCTCAAAATCAACGGGCAGGTGATGTCGCAGGTGATCGACCACGAGAAGGGCAAGGCCTCCGCAAGCGGGATCCTCGCCATCCAGCTCCACGGCGGAGAGACGATGAAAGTGCAGGTGAAGAACCTTCGCCTCAAGCGCTTCGACTAGCCGCGCGAGACATGGTGCGACTTTTTGGACGTCGACTCATTGCGGCCGGCCGACGTCTGACGGATAATGGCGCCCGTCCAACCGAACCGGTTTTGTGTGAAGGAGGCGGCCGCATGTGTGGCAGGGTGCGTGGTGCGATAGTCGTGTCGGCGTTGTGGACCGTTCTTTGTATGGCGCACGCTTCGAGTGCCGCCGACGAGCCGCCGGCCTTCGACGGCTGGACGTGCCGTGCGGCGCGCGACGAAATCCGCCCCGCGTTCTCCGTCGATCCCGCCGCCGGCCCCGACGGAAAGGCTGTGCTTGCGATCGCCGCCGACCAGCGCGAGGGGCTCGACGGCTACTGGATCAAGGAGTTCGCCGTCCAGGGCGGGCGGCACTACCGGTTCCAGGCGTTTTGGAGGGCGTCCGGCGTTCGGAACCCGGGCCGCAGCATCTATGCACAGATCAAATGGACGGACGCCAAAGGCCGGCTCGTTTCCGACGGCGGGCGCACCCGGTATCCCGATTTTCCCCCGGAGCGCGGCACGGGCGATCAAGGCTGGACCGAACTCGGCGCGGTCTATCGCGTGCCCGATGAAGTGACTCGCGCCGAGGTCGAGCTCAGGCTCCGCTGGGCGCCCGGCGGGTCGGTCCGCTGGGGCGGCATCACGCTGGAGGAAACCACGGCCCCGGAGCCCCGCATGGTCCGGCTGGCAACCGTCCATTTTCGCCCCACCGGCGGCAAGACCCCGGAAGACAACCGGCGGATGTGCGTCCCCTTCATCGAAGAGGCGGCCCAGAAGAAAGCCGATCTGGTTGTGCTGGGCGAGTGCATCACCTTCGTCGGCCTCGGTCTCAGTTACGCCGAAGTGGCCGAGCCGGTGCCCGGCCCCTCGACCGAGTTCTTTGGCCGGTTGGCCAAGGAACACGATCTGTACGTCGTCGTGCCGGTGGTCGAGCGCGACGGGCGTCTCCTGTACAACACGGCGGCGCTGGTCGGCCCCGACGGCCAAATGGTGGGCAAGTACCGCAAGGTCTGCCTCCCCCGCGGCGAGTACGACGCCGGAATCACCGCCGGAAGCGAGTACCCCGCGTTTCAAACCCGCTTCGGCAAGGTAGGGATGATGATCTGTTGGGACGTGCAGTTCCCCCAGGTCGCCCGAAAGCTGACCGAAGCCGGCGCGGAGGTGATCGCGCTTCCGGTCTGGGGCGGCAACCCGAAGCTGGCCGCCGCCCGGGCGATCGAGAATCAGATCCACCTGGTCACGAGCACCTACACCGACGACGAGCGCTGGATGAAGAGCGGCGTCTGGGACCCGGACGGAAACCTGGTCGTCCGCGCCAAAGAGTGGGGGAGCGTCGCCGTGTACGAGGTCGACCTGAACAAAACACACCTCGGGTTCGGCAACATCGGCGATCTCAAGAGCCGAATCCCCCGCGAAGGACCCGCCGATTGAAAAGCCCACACCCGTTCGTGTCCCGACATTGGAATCGAAGACTCCCGTTAGTACGGCAGTTGCGAGTCCCGTTAGTACGGCAGTTGTACTGCCGTACTGAGGGTGACTGGGGGCGGTTCGGCAGTACAACTGCCGAACCAACGTGCATTTCGATTCCCGGACACCCTCAAACACTGTGTTCTGTACGCTGACTCGATTCGTCCATCACCCCACCATGGCTATCCCCAATTTGGAGAATTCCGCATGTCGACACGACAAGAGAGCCCGAAGACTGAGCGAACCTCGCGCCGCCGCTTCCTGGAGAACTCGACCGCAATGCTCGGGGCGACGATGGCCGCCGGCCTGCCGCTGGCGCGCGCCGTGCACGCCGCCGGCGACGACAAGTTCAAGGTCGGCCTGATCGGCTGCGGCGGCCGGGGCTCCGGGGCGGCCGCCAACGCGATGAACGCCGGCGGCGACGTGATCCTCACGGCCATGGCCGACGTCTTCGAGGACAAAGTGAAGGGGAGCCGCGACCGGCTTAAACAACAAAAGCCCGACCAGGTGGCCGTCGACGACGATCACTGCTTCGTCGGGTTCGACGGCTACCAGAAGGTGATCGAGAGCGACGTCGACGTGGTAATCATCGCCTGCACCTCCCACTTCCACCCGATGTACCTCAAGGCGGCCGTCGACGCCGGCAAGCACGTCTTCTGCGAGAAGCCCCATTCGTTGGACGTCCCCGGCCTCCACAGCGTGGCGGCCACCTGCGAAGAGGCCAAGAAGAAGAACCTGAGCATCGTCTCGGGCCTCTGCTGGCGCTACGACCACGGCATGCGCGAGACGGTCAAGCGGGTGCACGACGGTATGATCGGCGACGTCGTGGCCATCCAGGAGACCTATGTGGTCGGCCCGTACCGTTCGATCGAACGAGAGCCCGGGTTGTCGGAGATGGAGTGGCAGATGCGCAACTGGTACCACTTCAACTGGCTGGCCGGCGATCAGGTCCTTCAGCAGTTGATCCACAGCATCGACAAGGGCGCCTGGATCATGCACGACGAGCCGCCGGTGAAAGCCTGGGGGATGGGCGGGCGCGCCAACTGTTTCGGAACACGCTACGGCGACCTGTTCGACCACCAGACGGTCGTCTACGAGTATGCCAATGGCGTGCGGATGTTCGGCCTTTGCCGCAACCACGTCAACTGCTACAACCAACTGGCCGACACGGTCTTCGGCACCAAGGGGACGGCCCACCTGGTGAAACACCGCATCGAGGTCGGCGGCAAAACGACGTGGCGGTTCGAGGGCACGAAGCCCAGCATGACCGACTCGGAGCACGTCGCGCTGTTCGACTCGATCCGCAACGGCACGCCGATCAACAACGCCGGGTACATGTTCGGGAGCACCATGCTGGCCCTGCTGGGCCAGTTCGTCTGCCACACGGGCAAGGAGATCACCTGGGACGACGCGCTCAACTCCAAGGCCTCGTTCGCCCTGGACCGCTACGACTGGGATGTCGAGCCCCCGATCAAGCCGAACGAAAAAGGCGACTACGACATCGCCGTGCCGGGCGTGACGAAGTTTGCCTGAGTCGTTCCGCTGACCACTCTCTCACGAAAACGACCATGACACAAACACGCATCGCCATTCACGGGGCCGCCGGACGGATGGGAAGGCGGCTGATCGCGCTCGCGGCCGCGGATCCGGAGTTGGCGGTGGTCGCCGCGTTGGAGTCGGCCGGGCATCCGCGCCTGGGCGAAGACGCCGGAGGGCTCGCCGGCATCGGCTCGACGGGCGTTTCCCTTGCGAGCACGCTCGACACGGGGATCGATGTCCTCGTCGATTTCTCCGTCCCCGAGGCCACCGAAGCGATCGTCGAGGTCTGCCGCGAAAAAGGGACCCCGCTCGTCTGCGCCACCACCGGGCTCGACGAAAAGCAAACCGCGAAACTCCAGGCTGCCGCCGAGCACATCCCCGTGCTCTGGGCCCCCAACATGAGCCTGGCGGTCAACCTCACGATGAAGCTCTCGGAGATCGCCGGCGAAGCGCTTCAGGACAAGGACGCCGACGTCGAGATCCTCGAACGTCATCACCGCTTCAAGGAGGACGCCCCCAGCGGCACGGCCCTGAAGTTCGGCCAGATCATCGCCGGCGTAATGGGCCAAACGGCCCATCGCCACGGTCGCGAGGGCCGGCCCGGCAAGCGGCCGCACGAGGAGATCGGCTACCACGCCATCCGCGCCGGCGACGACCCCGGCCAGCACACGATCCTCTTCGCCATGCCCGGCGAAACGGTCGAGCTCACCGTCCGCGCCACCAACCGCGACTGCTACGTCCAAGGCGCCCTGGCCGCGGCAAAATTCCTTGCCGGCAAGCCCCCCGGCACGTACGCCATGGCCGACGTGCTGGGGCTGTAGTGTCCGGTCTGCAACTTGTCGGGCGGGTCGAGGGATACGGAAGTGAATGCTCAGCGGCGAAATAGGCTGTCTCGTAACCGTCGTCAGCCAACGACCCTACGTCACTTTGAAAACGAGATGGCCATTCAGGACACCCCGGACACAAGTGACGTGCTCAAAATTCGACCTTGTGGAGACTCCCAACTCGAAGACGGTCCACCTTGCGACATCGGAACTGGACCGGCATAGCTCCCAAAGAGCTTGACAACCGTCAGAGACGGACTTACACTTGGCCGGCGCGGTGTCCTACAGCCGGTTCCGGTTCGCGGTGTGTCTGGAGGGAATAGGGCGTTCGCCCGCGTGCATTGGTTCTGTGAGCGAATTGGATAGATGTCCCGTCGCCGAAAATCTTCTCGCAGCAGGAAGGCCTGCCTCGCGTCTGCTACCCCTCGCGTGGAGTGGCGAGATTCGGCAGCGTCATCTGTAGGAACGCCCAAGTTTCGTGCGGCTTTCTCCTACGCTGTGGCCGGTTTGTTCTTCGTTCTGTACTACCTCTACGTTCGCTATTACATCGATCCGCAACTGCTCTACTACGCCAACGACGTCTCGTTACCTTCTGGGCAGTTGATCGAGTTTCCTTTTTTCCTGTCGGGCCAGGACTTTTTCCAGGAGTTTGTGGGCCGCCCGGGCGGACTGGTCGAGTACGTTGCCGCCCTTGGCTCTCAATACTATTACTATCCCAGCTTGGGACCTTTAGTTCTCGCGTTGGTCGCTTGCCTTGCCTTCGTGTTCACTGACTGGCTGATTCGAGCCGACGGGCACCGTGGCGCGCTCTGGCTGCGGTACGTTGCGCCTTTGCTGCTGTTTATCGTGTATAGCCGGTACACGTTCCGGCTGGAAAACTGCCTGGCGCCGGTCGTGGCTTTGGCGGCGGCGACGGGCTACGTCCTGGCGACCCGGAGAACGGGCTCGCCGGCTATCCGATTCGTCGCGTATGCCGTTATCGCCGTTGCATTGTACTATGCCGTGGGCGGACCGTTCCTGCTGTTTGTCGTTTGGTGCGGTGTGCATGAGCTGCTCGGCCGGCGCCGATTCGTTTTGGGCGGATCATGCCTGCTGATCGCTCTGGGGATCCCGCTTCTGGGCATGTGCCTTTCGCACGTTACTGGTTTCGACGCATACTTCCGCCCCTCAGGCATCTTTCCTGCAGAAACGACTGCCTTCGGAGCCTATTCCGCCCAGCCCGATGGTTATTCTCTCGTCGAGCGCGTGAGGCCGACGGTCATGGTGGGTTTCTACGTGTTCTTCGCATTTGTGGCCGTCGTATTGCCGTTTGGACGGCAGTTGGCGAGTTTGGGATCGACTATCGCGTCCCGCACTGGAAAGGTTGGCGTGTATTTCTTCAGCGGCAAGTTGGCGCCTGCGCGCAAACTGCTCGTTTTGGCAGCCATCTGTGCTTGCGTTGCGTGTTTCGCCCCCGACCGGGACGTACGGACGGTACTGCGAGCGAACTACCTGGCACGGTTGGGGAACTGGCGGGAGTTCCTCGATGAGATCGACCGTTACCCAACGCGCGAGTTTCCCCTGTCGGTGATGCTCGACGTGAATCGGGCGTTGTATGAAACGGGGCAACTGGAAAGCAGGTTGTTTGCCTATCCGCAGAATCGCGACGCCTTGCTGTGTCTAGGTTCGCGTGCGG
>JBDRTC010001264.1:0-2659 GCA_043824335.1 Planctomycetota bacterium
GGCCGATCGTCTCGCTTCCTCCAACGCTGGGCTATCTGGTCGGATGGGTCCTCGGGGCGATCGTACGCGACGTGGTGATCACCCGAGACGAGATCGAAGGGCTGATGGCCGACCTCCTCTACGTCGACTCTCCGCCGGCCGGCACGACCAAGCTCACCGACTGGGCCGGCGAGCACGCCGACTGGCTCGGCCGACGCTACGCCAGCGAGCTGGCCCGCCGAAAGGACCGGCTGAGCGACTACGCGGCGCGGGAAGCGTGAGTTCGCAATCCGGAAATTCGGCGACTTGGCGGCGGCCCCCGCTCGGCAGTGACCGTCGAGCCCGCTATAATGGTCGCCCGAGAAGCTTGCACGCTTCAACGCCCTCCGGGAAGCCCATGATGAACGGATACCAGCGCGTGGTGGCCATGCTCGACGGCGAGCCGGTCGACTGCCTGCCGCAGATGCCGATTACGATGATGTTCGCCGCCGACGAGATCGGCGTGAAGTACGGGCAGTACGCCACCGACTACCGGAAGCTGGTCGAAGCGCAGATTCGCACCGCCGAAAAGTACGACTTCGACTACGTCTCCTCGATCTCCGATCCCGCGCGGGAAGCAGCCGATTGCGGCGCGAGGGTCCAGTTCTTCGACGACCAGCCGCCGGCGATCCTTGAAAACAACGCGCTCTTGGCCGACAAGACGGCGCTTGGAAAACTGGAAGTCCCCGACCCGCTGGGCGGCGGGCGCATGCACGACCGCGTCGAGGCCGCGGCCCTTTTCAGGGAGAGGGTGGGCGGCCAACGGCTGATCGAGGGCTGGATCGAAGGGCCCTGCGCCGAAGCGGCCGACCTGAGGGGCATCAACCGCCTGATGCTCGACTTCTACGACGACCCGGCCTTCGTCCGCGACCTGTTCGACTTCGTGGTGGAGATGGAACTCCAGTTTGCCGAGGCCCAGGTCGAGGCGGGCGTCGACCTGATCGGAGTGGGCGACGCCGCCGCCTCGCTCGTCGGCCCTCAGATCTACGAGGAGGTCATCTGGCCCTCGGAGAAACGGATGGTCGAGGCCCTCCGCGAAATGGGCACGCGCATCCGCCTGCACATCTGCGGGAATATCGGCCGGATCCTCGAACCCATCGGACGGCTGGGCTGCGATTTCGTGGACGTCGATTACATGGTCCCCGTGGCCCAGGCCCGCCAGGCGATGGGCCCAAACCAGGTGCTCGCCGGCAACATCGACCCGGTGGCCGTGCTTCGCAACGGCACTCCCGAGTCGGTCACCGAGGCGATAGCGGAATGTCACCGGCAGGCGGGCGACCGGTACATTGTCGGGGCCGGATGCGAAGTCCCCCGCGGCACGCCGCCCGAGAACGTGCTCGCCCTGCGGGATTACGCCCGATCGCAGCGGCCCGGAGCCTAGTCAACTTACTTGGGAAACGACCATGTTGCGCAATTGGATGTTTCAACTCCCCACCCGAATCGAATTCGGACGCGGGGGCCTGAGGAAGCTGGGCGAGATCGCCGGGGAGTTCGGCAAGTCGGCCTTTCTGGTGGGATACGACGACCGGGCCGGGCTCGAAGCGACCTACGCCCGGGCGACCCAGGCGCTTCGCGACGCCGGGATGACCGTCACCGAGTTCTTCCACGTGCCGCCCGACCCCGAGGCCGAGCTGGCGCTGGAAGGGGCCAGACGGTTGAAGCACGCCGGCGCCGACGTGGTCATCGGCCTGGGCGGCGGGAGCGTGATCGACGCCGCCAAGGGCATCGCCGCGCTGGCCAGGATGGAAGGAAACCTCTGGGACTACACCGGCGCGAACCCCAGCGGCCGCCCCATCACCGACGCGGCGCCGCTGGTTGCCGTGCCGACCACTGCCGGCACGGGCACCGAAGTGAGCGCCGTGGCGGTTTTCACCCACCATGGCGTGGCGTCGACAGCGGACATGCCGCTAAAGGCGTCGGTCTCCGGTCCGGCGATCCGGCCCAAGGTGGCCCTGGTCGATCCCGATCTGGCCGTGGGGAGTCCTCCCGGCCTGACGGCGGCGTGCGGGGCCGACGCGCTGGGGCACGCGATCGAGGCGTGCATGAGCCGCAAGGCAAACCCGATCTCCTCAACGCTGGCCGGCCGGGCCGTCGGGCTGATCGTGGAAAACTTGCAACGCGCCGTCGACGAGCCCGACGATCCCGCCCCGCGCGAGCCGCTGGCTCTGGCGGCCACGTTGGCCGGGGCGGCCTTCAGCGTGGCCGGCGTCGTGGTGCCCCATGCGATCGCCCAGGCGTTGGGCGGGCTGTTGCACGTGCCCCACGGCCTGGGCGTGGCCCTCGCCACGCCGGTCAATCTTCGCTTCAACGCGGAATGTTGTGGGCGCGAGTACGGCGAATTGGCCGATTTTTGCGGCATCACGGGCGACTCGGCGGAGGAGAAGGCGGCGCGGTTCGTCGACTGTGTGCTGGAGCTTCTCCGTGCGGTCGGGCTCCCCGATCGCGTGGAGGTCCCCTCTGACGCACCTCCCGACCTGATCCAAAAGCTCGTCCAAAACGCCCGGGAGAGCACGCCGGTTCCCATCACCCTCAATCCCAGGAAGATCGACGATGCGGCGCTTGAGGAGATGTTTCGGGAAGTGTTGGGGGGTGAGTGGTGAGTGGAGAGTGGTGAGTGGAGAGTAGGGAGTGGAGAGTGGGG
>JBDRTC010001265.1:0-11871 GCA_043824335.1 Planctomycetota bacterium
ACGGCAAACTGCTTTGGAAGGTGATCGATCCAGACTATCACCTACATAGTGTCTACGGCGCAGCAAGTTCCCCGATTATCGTTGACGACAAAGTGATCGTCCTCCGCGATAAGGAAATCCCAATGAGCAGGCCCGAGGAGAAAATAGGCCCGAGTACGCTCGTTGCATATGACAAATGGAGCGGAAGTGTGATGTGGCAAGTGCGTGACGAGGAGGCCATGAACTCGTACGCCACCCCGCTGGTGCGAAAGTGCGAGAGCGGGACAGAGATTATCGTTGTTACGTGCCGGAAAGTCGTCGCGTATGATGCTCATTCCGGAAAAGTTCGGTGGAGGCAGGCCCATCCTATGCACCAAGTCGCAAGCGCGCCGGTTATGTTGGACAACATGATCTGGATGTCTGCCGGTGCTCAGCACGGTGGCGACAGAGATGCACGGACGATGGCGAGTCGCTTACCGGACGAAGGTACCGGTGAGACCGGCAGCCTTGTGTGGGAAACGAAACGTGACGTCTCTACATGTGTTTCGCCGGTTGTCTATGATGGAAAGCTGTATACGCTAACATACTACGGAAAGATGGTATGCTACGAGGCAACGACTGGAAATGTGATCTGGCGGAAACGAATTGGGCGCGGACAGTGGTTTGCGGCACTCCTGATTGGAAGTGACTCGCTGTTTGCGTCAAATGACCGTGGTCACACTGTGGTGCTCGACGTGAAGGGGTCGGGAGACGTCGTCTCCGAAAACGACTTGGAGGAGAGTATCTACGCTGCTCCAGCCGTCGCGGGCGACTGCCTCCTGATTATAACTGTTAACACACTGTACTGCATAGAACCGAATAGCAATTGAGGCAATTGTTGCCTGATGCACCCAGAATTCGGACGGAAAACTTCCTCGGGCGCCTTGTGGGCAGTTCGCAGTAAGAGTCCACCGTGAATCTCCATAAGTTACCTTGGGGAGCGTGGCATCAGGATGGTCGGCATCTGCTGGAGATTCCCGATCACTGGTCGGTGGACGTGCTTGGGCCGCGGGACGCGCCGGCCTGTTCGCCGGAAGAGATTTCCGAGGGGCTGCGGTCGCCGGTGGGCAGCCCGATGCCGTATGAGCTTGCCCGAGGTTGCCGAAGTGCGTGTGTCGTCGTGGATGACTTGGCCCGGCCGACCCGCGCGTCGGACGTCTTGCCGCCGCTCTTGGGGCAACTCCACGACGCGGGCCTGCCGGCGGACGGCGTGAGGATCGTTGTCGCCACGGGATCGCACGGTGGGCTCACCCGGGAGCAACTGGCCTGGAAGGTTGGAGCGGATACGGTTGCGCGATACCACGTCGAGTGTCACGATTGCCGCGCTCGGCTGGCGTCGACCGGAATCGACTATGGGAACCGAGAGCTACGTGTCAACCAGACCTTTTTCGAGGCGGACCTGAAGATTGCCGTCGGTTCGGTGCTGCCTCATTCGTTTGCCGGGTACAGCGGGGGCGCCAAGCTCGTGCTCCCCGGACTGAGCGACTTGGACGCAACCGCCCGGAGCCACAAATTTGTGCAGATGGGACTGCGCGGAGGCGCCGATCCGAACGAGAACCGGTTTCGGCTAGAGGCGGAGGAGTTCGCCCGGCGGCTGGGTCTGGCTTTTGTCGTATGTGTCCTGACCAACAGCAATCGCGAGACGGCCGGCGTGTTCTCGGGCGATGTCGTGGCTGCTCACCGCCGGGCGTGCGCGTCGGCGCGAGAGCTGTACCGCACCGAAGTGAACGCGGAATACGATTGCATCTTCCTCAACGCGTACCCGAAGGACATTGATCTGGTCCAGGCGGAGAACGCTTTCGTGGCGCTGAAGACATCGGGAGCGTCGGTGGTGCGCCGTGAGGGGGTGATTGTCTTGACGACGGCGGCATCCGAAGGTCTCGGCCGTCACGGGCTGTTCGAGCCGGGCGGCGTCAGCTATCGCAAGCCCAGGCGCATTCGCGCCCTCGCCGATCGGGAGCTTTGGATATACACACCCAGCGTGCCGACGGGTAGCGTCCATAAGCTGTATTGGGAAGGATATCCCGTTTTCCACAACGCCCGTGAATTGGCCCGGGCTCTGGCGGACCGCTTTCCCGGCCCGGCCGAGGCGGTCGTGTTCCCTTGTGCTCCCATGCAGCAGGTGCGTTGTCTTCGTGATCCGGGCGGCCTGGCTCGTCAGTGCAACACATGAGAACACTCTGCGAGCTTTTTCACGAGCGGGCCGAAGCGGCGCCGAGTCGCATCGCCTTGCACTGCAAAGGGCAGGACGTGACCTACGGGCAGCTCGCTTGCCAGGCCGCGGCGATCGCGGCGTGGCTCGAGCGGGAAGGCATCAAACGGGGTGACCGCGTTGTAATGCTCTTGGGCAACTCGGCCGAGTATGTCGCCTGCTACTTGGGAATCCTTCGGGCGGGGGGAGTTGTGGTTGCCCTGAATCCGGATACGACGGCACGCGAATTGTCGCGCACCTTGGCCGACGCGGACCCGGTCGGCGTGGTCGTCGGATCCAAGGCCGTGGCTCCTTTGGTTGCGTGGGCAAGGCAACTGGGCGAGGCGAGCGGTGCAAGCAACATCCGGTTGGTGATCCATGTCGGCGAGGTTTCCTCGACATCGTTACCGGCCGAGTGGCACGCCGTGACGCTGGCCGACGTGCTGCGTACCCCCGCGGCGCCGTCGTGCGCGGGGCCCAGCGTCGACGATTTGGCGCAGTTGATCTACACGTCGGGAACCACGAGCCGACCGAAAGGCGTGATGCTCACTCACCGGAATATCGCCGCCAATTGCCGGTCGATTCTCCAGTACCTGGGTTTGACCGCCGACGATAGCGTGTTCGTGATCTTGCCTTTCTTTTATTCCTACGGGAATTCGCTGCTGTTTACGCATTTGGCCGTGGGGGGGCGGCTGATTCTGGCGTCGGATTTTGTATTCTGGAATCGGGCGCTGGACCTGATGGTGGCCGAGCGGGCGACCGGATTCTCGGGAGTTCCGTCTTCCTACGCGATGTTGTTGCACAAATCGGACCTCCGAAAGCGAGACTTTCCAGACCTGCGGTACATGACGTGCGCCGGCGGGGGCTTGGCGCCCGCCGTCGTCCAGCAGCTTCGCGAGATAGTTCCTCACGCAGCCCTGTTCCTGATGTACGGGCAGACGGAAGCCACCGCGCGCCTTTCCAACCTCATGCCGGAAGAATTGGACGCGAAGTTGGGATCCATCGGCCGCGGGATACCGGGAGTGACGCTTCAAGTGCTGGACAAACAAGGCCGGCCGGTTCCGCCGGGGCAGGTGGGCGAAATCATCGCCCGGGGCGAGAACATCATGGCCGGTTATTGGCAAGATCCCCTTGAAACGGCCAACGTCCTGGAAAACGGGGACCTGCGGACCGGAGACCTCGCCCGAGTCGACGAGGAGGGATACATCTACTTCGTCAGCCGGAAGACCGACATCATCAAGAGCGGCGCCTATCGCCTCAACCCCAAAGAGATCGAGGACGTGATTCTCGAACTCGACGGCGTGGCCGAGGTGGCCGTCGCGGGCTTGCCGGACGACATCTGGGGAGAGATTCCGGTCGCGTTTGTCGTGCCTTCGCCAACCCAAGCTGTTCCGACTCAGCGTGAGATCCTCAAACACTGCCGACGACACCTGCCACGATACAAGCTCGTCCACGCGGTCCGCTTTGTCGACTGCCTGCCCAAGACATCCAGCGGCAAGATCAGGCGGACCGAGCTGCGGGATACATGGCACACCACTTTCGTTAGTACTGATCGTTGAGCTTGGATCCCCGCAAGCGACTCTTTGACAAGATGTGAAAAGACCCTCGACATGCGTAATGCCTTCACAGTTGACGTCGAAGACTACTTCCACGTCCAGTCGTTTGCCAAGACCGTCCATCCCCGTGACTGGGATCAACACGAGAGCCGGGTCGTTGCCAACACTCGGCGCATCCTGAGACTCCTTGAGAATCACCAAGTTCACGGCACCTTCTTCATCCTCGGCTGGGTCGCCGACCGCTTCCCTGAACTCGTTCAGGAGATTCATCAAGCCGGCCACGAGATCGGTTGCCACAGCTTTTGGCATCGTCTCATCTACAACATGACTCCTGAGGACTTCCGCGAGGATCTGTTGCAGGGGTGCAAGGCGATCGAAGAAATTACCGACCAGCGAGTTACGGCCTTTCGGGCACCGAGCTTTTCCATCACGGAGCAATCGCTCTGGGCGCTAGACATCCTTATCGAGGAAGGGTTTCGCTACGATTCGAGCATCTTTCCCGTCTATCACGACACCTATGGAATCCCTGACGCCGATCGTTTCCCGCATCGCATTGAGGGAAGCCGGGGAGCGCTCTGGGAGTTCCCTCCGTCTGTCCATCGCCTCGGGAAGCTGAATGTGCCGGTGGCCGGTGGCGGCTACTTCCGGCTCTATCCGGCTTGGTTGTCGAGTCGTTGGCTTAGCCGCATCAACCGCATCGAAAATCGACCTTTCGTGTTCTATATTCACCCCTGGGAACTCGATCCGGATCAACCGCGCCTACCGGGCTCTCTGCGCTCGCGGTTTCGGCACTACCAGAACCTTCGGACCACCGAATCAAAACTTGCCACCCTTCTGGAACGATTCCACTTCGCTTCCCTTAGCGATGCCCTGAGCGATCATTCTCGAGACGGCGCAAGAGCAGCAACGCATGCTTTACACGGGTATCTCGATACCGCGGTCCCGCGTTAGCCGTTTGCGACGCGCTCACCTGCATGCCTTTCGGCCTAAATAGGTCTACAAAAGTCCGAAAGTGGCTCAGGCGACCATAGCCTGCGGGCAAATGGAAGTCTCGATGTCGAAAGTACTCTTGTACCCGAACCAGTCGAAGGTGATTTGGACGAGTTCGTCGATCGTTTTGCGGCGATGGTTCCGAGTGATATCCTCGTGCAGATGCCACCATACACGTTCGATGGGATTCGTCTTGGGGGCGTATGTAGGCAAGAAGCGAATCACGATCCGGTGGCCCCACCGAGCGAGGAACATGCAGACTTTTCCGCAATCATGGAACTTGGCGTTGTCGCAGATCACATGAATCCGGCGGTAACGCCGCAGGCGACGACGCAGGTCGTCGAGGTGACGGGCGTCCTCAGCGCCCATCGAATTGCACTGAACAACCGACACCCTTGATGAGTCAGATGGAGGCCAAGCCGTGAGTAAGCTGCTTAGATTGCGCATGACGTCGGGCACAGCCGCGAGAATGGTTGCCGACACCCTCATGGTCAATTGCGCCCTGCTGGTTGCATTGACGCTACGATTCTTGCTGGACTTTGCCATCCACGGCCAAGCCAGCCTGCTCGACTACGAGAAGGAATTCGGGGAGTACGTGCTCGCCTACTGCCACAACTGGTGGCTCTTGACGGCGATCTGTCTCCTCGCGTTTTCCTTCAGTGGCTTCTACACCTACGGACGCGCCTATCAAGGCCGGTACAAGGCGTTGATCATTTGCCAGGCGGTGGTGCAAAGCTATCTGGTGTTCGCCTTTGTGACGTACTTCTTGTGGGACAGGCTTCATTTGGTCGAAGTTCCTCGCGGCGCGCTCGCCATGGCCTGGGCTGCTAATCTTGGGCTCACGCTCTCCTCGCGTACGTGGACGTTCCTCTGGGAACGGGTAATTCGGCCGGAACGTGAAGCACACGCACGTGGGAATGGAGATGGAATACACAGGATCCTGGTCATCGGCGGCGCCGGCTATATCGGCTCGGCTCTGCTACCCAAGCTACTGGGCAAAGGCTACCGCGTCCGCGTGTTGGACAGCTTCCTGTACGGGTGGGAACCGATCCGGAACGTACTCGGCCATCCCAACCTGGAGCTAATCGAGGGTGATTTTCGTCACGTGGATAAAGTCGTTGAGGCGATGCGCGACGTGGACGCCGTCGTGCATCTGGGGGCAATCGTCGGCGACCCGGCCTGCGATATCGACGAAGACGTGACCCTGAAGGTCAACCTCACCGCCACGCAGATGATCGCCCAGGTGGCAAAAGCCTCGGGAATTCGCCGATTCATCTTTGCCAGCACCTGCTCTGTATATGGAGCCGACGACGAGATTTTGGACGAGCGATCCGAAGTCAAACCGGTCTCGCTCTACGGAGACACCAAGCTGGCGGCAGAGCGAGGGCTGCGCAGCATGGCCGATCGGGACTTCACGCCGACGATTCTCCGATTCGCCACGATCTACGGCTTCTCCGGACGAACGCGATTCGATCTGGTCGTCAACCTGCTCACCGCCAAAGCCAAGGTCGACGGCCGGATCACCGTGTACGGCGGAAAGCAATGGCGGCCATTCTTACACGTAGACGACGCCGCGCTCGCGGTCTTTGAAGTCGTCAAGAGCCCCCTTTCGCTCGTGGGTAACGAAACGTTCAACGTCGGATGTGACGAGCAAAACTACACGATCGAGCAGATTGGCGACCTGGTTCATCAGCAGGTCTTTGCTGCGGAGCTGATTCTCGAAGATTCGATCACCGACCATCGCAACTACCGGGTCAGCTTCCGAAAGATCCACAATCGCCTTGGCTTTCAGCCCAGATGGACAGTCGAAGAGGGTATTGGCCAGGTGATCGAGGCAATCGCCGACGGCGACATCGACGACTATCAGAATCCCCGTTACCACAATGTGAGGGTTCTGAACGAAGGAGGCATGACGGAGATTGTCCGTACGGAAGACAGTTGGGTCGGCAAACTCCTGAAAGAGCGGACTTCGACGGATTCCGACGTGCAGGCGCCTCATGTTGCCTCGCTGTCGGCCGGAAGACGTCCTGTCGAGGTCGCGCCCGGGGCGATGGCCTCGGAAAGTCGGGCGAAGTAATCATGGTTCTTGCGAGAGGAATCACCCTTTGAAACAAGCGATAGCTCCAGCGCTCAAGCAGCACGCGATCCCGTTCTTCTCACCCTCGATCGGTGAGGAGGAAATCCAGTCCGTCGTCGAGACTCTTCGATCGGGATGGCTTACTACGGGGCCGAAGGTAAAGCAGTTCGAAGCGGACTTTGCCAAGCGTGTCGGAGCGCGTCATGCTGTGGCCGTAAACTCCGGCACTTCAGCCTTGCACGTGGCGCTGGAGGCGGTGGGCGTCTCCGCGGGGGACGAAGTGTTGGTGCCAACGATGACCTTCGCCGCAACCGCCGAAGTTGTCATCCACCTGGGAGCCAAGCCGGTGCTCGTCGACTGTTGTCCTGATACACTGAACATTGATCCACGGCAGATCGAGGAACGGATCACTCGCCGAACGAAAGCTATCATGCCCGTGCATTTTGCCGGGCACCCGTGCAACATGGATGCTATTCTTGAGGTTGCCCGGGCACACAACCTGAGAGTGGTCGAGGACGCTGCCCATGCCCTGCCGTCGCGATACGGCGATCATGTTATCGGGACACTCGGCGACGTCACTTGCTTTTCGTTTTACGCCAATAAGACGATTACTACCGGCGAAGGGGGTATGGTCACGACGGATGACGATCGCTTGGCCGAGCGAATGCGGACCATGACATTTCACGGGATCAGCAAGGATGCCTGGAAGCGTTTCAGTGCTGAAGGCTCCTGGTACTACGAGGTTCTGGCTCCCGGGTATAAGTATAACCTGACCGATATCGCCGCATCACTGGGCATCCACCAGTTGTCCCGATGCGACGAATTCTGGGAGGCCCGCAAGCGGTGTGCGGAACGGTACGACACGGGATTCTCCGACGTTCCCGAGGTGACGACTCCCCGCGTGGAACTCAATGTTCAACACTCCTGGCACCTCTACGTCATTCAACTTGAGGTGGATCGGCTGCGGATTGACCGCAATGGCTTCATCCGAAAACTGAACGAGGCAGGAATCGGCGTTAACGTGCATTACATACCGTTGCACGTGCACCCGTATTATCGAGACACGTTTGGCTACAAGCCCGACGACTTCCCGACCGCTAGGGCAGCTTACGAACGGATTATTTCACTGCCGATCTATCCCAAGCTTGGTGATGCCGAGATAGACTACGTGATTGAAGCAGTCAGACGCATTGTGGCAGAGAACCGCAATCCCCGCTCGCTTCAACCCAAGCGAGCGATCGCTGTACCGCAAGCGGAGTCCAAGCTTCCTCCCCGACCCCAGTCGCGGCCTGGCGGCGGTACGCAGGTCGTAAAGCGGGGTTTCGACTTCTTTGGGGCTCTCTTGGGCCTCGTGATCGTGAGCCCCCTGCTGCTGATTGTGGCAATCCTGATCAAGCTCACTTCTCCGGGGCCGGTTCTCTTCCGTCAGGAGCGGGTAGGCCGGGGATTCCGCCGGTTCGACATCCTGAAGTTCCGCACAATGGTCGCCGATGCACCCAAATTGGGTGGGCAATTGACCGCCGGAAAGGACCCGCGGATCACACCCATCGGACGCGCCCTCCGTTTGACAAAGTTGGACGAGTTGCCCCAACTTATCAACGTCCTCAGGGGGGACATGAGCTTTGTTGGTCCACGGCCCGAGGTGCCCCGGTACGTGGAAATGTTTCGCACGGATTTCGAGGAACTGCTCACGGTGCGACCGGGAATCACCGACCTCGCTTCAATCAAGTATCGGCATGAGGCTGATATTCTCGGGGAGTCCGAGGATCCCGAGATGACCTACATCACACGGATACTTCCCGACAAGATTGCGCTGGCAAAACACTACATTCGGCACTCGTCTCTGTGGTTGGATCTGCGTCTGCTTTTCAAAACAGTCGTTCGCATCGCACGTTAGGTCCAGGTTGCCGAAATCCACCGATGGAAAGAAAGTTGAGTGTTGGACAGTTCCGTCAGCGACACAAGCGGCGGGCGGAAGGCCACGGGCTGCTTCCGTGATGCCGTTGGCAACAGCCTCTCTGGCTGGAGTCAGCCTTCGTTGAGTGACCGTGCCCTAGCATTTCCCGGGCACCGTCGCTCTCAACTGACCACCACCAGTTGTCATCGTGAAACGCTTAGCAAATGGGGCGCCCGGATTGGAGTAACTTATGATCGAACGTAAGAAGGTGCTGATTACAGGGGGTGCCGGGTTCATTGGCACGCACGTCGCGGAAGCGCTGGCTCCCCACAATGACGTAACACTCTTGGACATCGACTTGGATCACGTGCTGCGGTTCAGTCCGCTGGCCAATGACGACCGGGTCCGAAAGGTCCTCGGTGATGTTCGTGATCCGGAGATCGTGGAGGAAGAGGTTTCCAAGTGCCAGATTCTGCTCCATTACGCGTCGATCCTGGGGGTCAAGAAAGTAATCGACCACGCACGCGATACGATCGACACAATCATCTTAGGGGTGCGCAACATCCTGGAAGCCGCCCGAAAGAACGACGAGATCGAACGCATCGTCTACATCTCCACGAGCGAAGTCTATGGCGACGCGATGGACACGCGCGTGGGGGCCTTAGCTTCGGTCGGAACGCACAACGATCCCCGATTGTGCTATGCGTCGGCCAAGCTTATGGGGGAGCACCAAGTCTGGGCATATCACCGAGACTTTGATTTGCCGACCGTCATTGTCCGTCCGTTCAACATTTACGGGCCTTATCGTACTGCCAGCAACGCGGTTGGATTGTTTGTTGTGAAGGCCCTGGCCGGCGAAGACGTGACCCTTTACGGCGACGGGAGCCAGCTCAGGTCCTGGTGTTACATCGACGACTTCCGTGACGGGATGCTTGCGTGCATCGAGAGAAGAGAGGCCGTTGGCGAAGACTTTAATCTTGGAAACGGGGTCACGGCTGCGACGATTTATGATCTTGCCCAGCGCACCATACGCCTGGCCGGAAGTAGTTCCAAGATCATTACCACGGACCATAAATTCAGCGACATTGGTGTTCGGCTATCAAACGCAGACAAAGCCAGAGAACTCCTGGAATATGAACCACGATACGACATGGACGCCGGTCTAGTGCCCACGATCGCGTGGCATCGGGATCACTTGGTCGAGTTCCGGCATTGGCTGAAGCACCCGGTCGTTGATCGTAAGATCCGGAAGCACGAGCCTGTTCCAAAGTGACGGAAGGACGTTCCGTGTTGTCTCCCATGGACAGTCGCTGTGTACGACAACCCACTGGCTGAGCATGAATCGCCGGAACCTGAAAAAGCCCTCACACCGTGATCTTTGTCATACGTGCCGGCACCGCGCCCGGTTCAACGGATGCCCTCAATGCCGGTAACCGCCACCCCCACTCGCACCGCCTGGATCGCGGCGGCGGTCTATGCCGTCGTGCTCACCTATCTGCTCTTGGCGCCGCATCCACTCTGGCTCTTCGGCGTCCCGGGCCAAGCCGTGGAGGAGACGATCGACCGCTCGATCGCCGGGTACGTTCAGCATGCGCTCGCCTACGCCCTGCTGGCTTCGCTGCTGGCCTGGGCGTGCCGAACCGAGAGCGCCTCCCGGCAAGCCACCTGGGCACTTCTTGCCGTCGGACACGGCGCTCTAGCCGAGTGCCTCCAGAGTTTTATCCCCCATCGATACGCCGATTGGCCCGACGGACTGGCCAACGCCCTCGGCGTGGGCGTCGGCTGGCTGGCTGTTTCGCTAATGCTCCGCGCCGGAAACAAGCCCGCGAGGGAATCCGTCGCTTGCCTCCTCTTAGCGCTCCTTTTTCAGCCTGCGTTGGCCGCTTCGGCGAGCGATGCCCCGCGCCCTGCCGTCGGCGTGAGCGGAAACGTCGGCTGCCTGAATGATCCCAAAACGGTCCAAAGGCTGTTCATCACCGAGCCGGGCGTCTACGAAAACTATCTGGTCGACGGCCGCTGGGTCAATCGCAACCTGGTCAAGATCAACGCCGTTGACGTCACCCTTCGCAACTGCGAGATCCGTAACGGCCGGAACAATGCGGTGACCGTGTATGCCGCGAATGTGCTCATCGAGAACTGCAAGATCCACCATCTGCTCGCCGGCACGTTCCGTAATCAGGAGGACGCCCACGGGATCACGGGCCGGCCGACGAATCTGGTGATCCGCAACTGCGAGATTCACCACGTCTCCGGCGACGCCGTGCAGTTCGATCCCGATCGCGGCGAGTGGGACAACGTGCTCATCGAAAACTGCACCTTCTGGACCGGCCCGCTTCCGGCCGACGCGGCCGGCTTTCGCCGCGGCGAGCGGCCGGGCGAAAACGCCATCGACACCAAGCAGCGGGAGTCAAACCCCCGAAGCCGCATGACGATCAGGAACTGCCTGCTTTACGGCTGGGGCGACGGCCAGATCACGAACCAGGCCGCCCTGAACCTGAAAAACCACGTCCGGGTCGAGGTGGTCGGCTGCGTGCTCGCCGAAAACGACATCGGCTTCCGCCTCCGCGGCCACACCGGCGACTACGGCGGCGCGATGGTCACGCTGCGCGATTGCGCCGTCTATCGCTCGAAGATCGCCGTGCGCATGGAAGACGCCATCGAGAACCTCACGATCTTCAACCTGGGGATCGGCGAGGGCGTCGAAAGGAAATACCAGACCGCCGCGGGCGAGCCTCGCGCCTATGTGAACGAAGGCGAGTTCGTTCCGCCGCCGTATTCAGACGTAATTCAAAAGGGCGTCCACCCGCCAAAGTAGTTCCTGTTGCGGAAAGTCGGGTGCCATGCCCTCGCTCGCGTGGGCATGTTTCCAGGCACGGGAGAAATCGGCACATGGCCAAACGAGTTTGGCCATGCCACCCCCGGCTCTGGCCTTCCGCAACAGAAGCAAACTATCATGAGCGCCAGGAATTCCAAAAACGAAAGACCGCTTGCCGCGAAGCCGCCCGCGGCCGACGGCCCGCGCGAGCACGACGTCCAGGCCGAGGAGCGGCTGATCCGGCAGTGCCTGGCAGGTGACGGGAGCGCCTGGGAACGGCTCTACCGAAAGTACCACCCTCGTTTGCGCAGGGCCATCGGCCTCCTG
>JBDRTC010001266.1:0-6906 GCA_043824335.1 Planctomycetota bacterium
TTGAAACGGCACCTGTTCGGTTCGCGTCGGGAACGCTTCGTGGCCGGCATGGGAGAAGACCCGGCGGGAGAAGAGGTCGTGCTCGACGGCCGCGTGCTCGATAGGGAGCCGTCCGCGGACGAGTTGCCGGCGGCAACGCCTACCTCCGCGCCGCCACGGACGTCCAAGGGCCGGCAGAAACGGGTCATCGACGCCTCCATTCCGCGTGAAAAAGTCCTGCATCCGCTCGACGAGGAGAAGGTTCCTCCCGAATGGTTGAAGGATCCTCGATCGCGGCGGTTTTACCGCTTCGTCCGGGAAGAAGTGGAACTGCAAGAGGCCCGGGTTCGCGTGTTAGAGCACTATGAAGAGGTCATCGTTCTGGACGACGAGGCGACCGGCGAGAGCCGGATGCTCGCGGCTTCCACGCCGGAGCCGCTGATCCCACGATGTTACGTGGGAGTGGCGCTGTTGGCCTACTTGGTGGCCAGCCGTTTCGCGGATCACATCCCGTATTACCGGGAAGAGGACATTCTGGCGCGAGTCGGTTTCTCGATTCACCGCGCGACCCAGTGGCGTTGGATGCGTGCGTTGGCCGGGATCGTGCTTCCGCTGGTCGAACTGATGCGGCAGCACGTGATGCAATCGCGCGTGCAGGGCATCGATGAAACGCCCTGTCCCTTGATTTGCCCCGAACGCGGCCGGACCCGCAGTGCCTACCTGTACGCCCAGTACGGGGATTCCGCTCACCCTTATGTGTGCTTCGCCTTCGCCTCGCACAAAGACGAGGAGAACGTCCGTCGCATCGTGGGCAGTTACGAAGGCTACCTCCAGTCAGACGCCTACATCTGCTACGAGCTGATTGCCGCCGCTTCCGGCAGTCGCATCGTCGCCGTGGGTTGCTGGGCCCACGCCCGCCGCAAGTTCGAGCCGCTGATCCAGGCCGGGCCTCATCCGCAGGCCACCTGGATCCTGGGCGAGATCCAGAAGCTCTACGACGTCGAAGACCGCGCCCGGGACATGACGGACAGCCAGCGGCTGGCGTTGCGTCAGGCCGAGTCCCGACCAATCGTGACGGACATCCGGGCCTGGTTGGACGAGCGCGACCGAGACGAGCTGCCCAGATCGCCACTCCGCGCCGGCGTCAACTACCTCCGCAACCGCTGGGAAGCCTTCGAGCGTTTTCTGGAAGACGGCGCGATCCCGATCGACAACAACCGGACCGAGGGCATGATCAAAGGTCCGGTGATGGGAAAAAAGGCCTGGCTGTTTTTCGGCAACGAGAGCGCCGGGGAGACGGCAGCTGCACTGTACACACTGACGATGACCTGCAAACGGCACGCGATCGACGTGCAGGCGTATCTGGTGGACGTCTTCCGCCGGATCCGCACGGCCACGCCAGCCGAGCTGGAACAGCTTCTGCCCGACCGTTGGATCCAGGCCCATCCGGAGGCCCGAGTCATGCAGCGTGTCCAAGAGTCTCACGCGGCCGCCGCCCGCAAACGCCAGCGACGCCTCCGGCGGCGACTCGCCGTTCCCAGCGGCTAGCGTCCCCACCCCCCTCTCTCAGCCCCACTCCACCAACCTTCCCGGACGGCCAGGCGTCCGCCTCTGCGCCCGGCACCCGCCACCCCGGTCGGTCCTCCCAAGGCTCCAGAGCGAGGCAGCTTGACCATGGGCACGGTCCAGGCCGCCGCCACGTCCACCGTGCCTCTGGTCGCTCTCCAAATGCCGATCTGGTCACTCGGAGCGTGTTGCAGCCGGACTCAGCTCTTTGATTCGCACGTTGCGGTACCAGACGGGCTTGGCTTCGTCCTGGAATCCGATGTAGCCCTCCGCAGGACGATCCTTCAAGTGGGACTTGCTGAGGTCCAGGTCAATCACCTCCTCTCCGTTGAACTCGACCTTCAGGTCGTTGCCTACGCAGGTGATGACATACCGGTTCCACTGGCCAGCAGGTTTGACCATGTTCTTCGACGGGGCCGCCGCGCCGATGACGCCACCGCAGTCGTGTGCGGTGATGTTTTCCTTACCGTGCGTGTCGAGGATCTGCACCTCAAAGCCGCTGTTGACCTGACTGCTCGGGTCATTAACCCTCAGAAAGACGCCGGAGTTGCCCCCTTTGCCAAACTTGAACTCCAAGTCCAAGGTGAAATCGCGGTACTTACGCTCGGTAGTCAGGTAGGCGTCATACCGCTGCCAGCCTTTTTCACCGGGCCGCGGATGCAAGGCGACGACTCCACCCTCCTCGACGATCCAGTTGCCCGCAGTTTTCCAGCCCGTCAAATCCTTCCCGTTGAACATCGGCTCGAATCCTTCCTTTGCCTCAGCGGCAACGGATAAAGGCGCTGCCCCAAGGGCAAGAGCAGCACAAATCAAGCAGCAAGACAGTGTCAGACGCATGGCAACCTCCTCGGTGAATGTTGAACTCGCTACGATTCGACTGTCCTGGCTAAAGCCTATCTGTCGCCGATTATTCTAAACTGGCGACAAGCCATTGGCAAAGTCGGTAGCTACCCCAAACCGCCGCCCCCACCGCGTCGTCACCCTGGCGTACTCGCCATCACGCCCAGCTAGCTTCCTCACGTTTTCGGCCAGGTCGTGTGCCCCGCCGAGGATAACCAGAGCGAACCGGCCGTCCCCGATCATCGCCCGGACCTGGGCGTCCTGCCTGGCTTCGATGACTTCCCCGTCGAGCTTCTTTCCCGTCCGGTAGGCCACGTTGCCGAGGTGATTCGACTCGGTGACCCAGCCTGAATACAGGAAGTTCGAACCTGGCGCCGGACCCTCGCCCTTGCACGCCTGGATCCATTCAATGTAGTGGCCGGGCGAACGCGGGAGTGTCTCCGGCGGTGTCGGGTAATCCTTGAACTTCTCTTCGGGCAGCAGCTGGAGCCCGCTGCGCCCACCGCTGTAGAGCATGCCCTCGTCACCTACGAAAAGCTGGGCCCGGTCGCTCATCGTGCCGTTGCCGAGGTCCCACCACCGGTACCAGCGCGGTCCGGGCAAGTACGTCGCATGGAACGGCCGCATCGGCGCAGGCCCAATCCACAGATCCCAGTCGATGTTCGACGGGACGGGCATCTCTTCCTTGAACCGCTCCGTGATCTGGATGCCGTTGTAGAACCCGTGCGGCTTCTCACAGTACACGTGTTTGCCGTGCGTCAGCGCCAGATATGCTGCGAGCGTGTGGGTGTGCTCGGTGGTGCTGATCATGACGGCATCGAAGTCGTTCGGGCTGTCGAATACCCGGCGGATATCATTGTATTTCTTGGCTTTCGGGAATCTCCGGGCCGCAGCATCCACGGCATGCTGGTTGACGTCGCAGGCGATCATCGCGATGTTCAGCTTGTTGTTGAGGTTCTGGCCCCGCAGAAAAGCCGGCGCAGCTGCGATCACGCCGGCAGCAGCCAGAGCGCCGCCGATCAGCTCGCGTCGGGTTATCCGACGCCCCCGCGTGTTCTTGGTGATCCTTCTCTTCATCGTGTGCTCCTTGGTCTTATAAGTGAAATAGGAGAACCCACCGAGATAGACGGCATTCGAAATCCGTGCTGAATACGCGCGACGACGGTCGGTGGCAGGCCCCGAGAATCGAGATGCCACCGCAGAGGGGCCGCTGCCGGTCATCAAGGCACGTATTCTGACGCGGGCATTCCTTCTTCATGTCACTACAATGAGGGGGCGCAAAATCCTAGACTATGCCAGAATCCGACCAGCCGTCGATCTACGTGCCAAAGAGGATTCCCCAATGGGTAGAACAACCAGACACACCATCCTCACCCTCGCCGTCTTCCTGCCGCCGGCCGCGCTGCACGCAACCGACGCACCACAGAAATCCCTGCCCCTTTCAGGCGAGGTCTTCCTTGTGGAGGGCCGAACAGCTTTCGTGATTTTGCCGCAAGCGAAACCGGCGGATCGGCCGATCCCGTGGGTCTGGTATGCACCGACGCTTCCCAACTTGCCCGGTGACGCTGAAAAATGGATGTTCGAACGCTTCACCCAGGCCGGCATTGCCGTCGCGGGCATCGATGCCGGGGAATCCTACGGGAGTCGCATCAGAACGCCGCCTGGTGTCGGGCCGACTTACCGTGTTTCGAGCCCACCTGGTCCACGACCGCATCGCAGGGCATGCCGTCAAGCGCCCTCGGACGGTTTCTCCACGGGATGGCTTTTTCAACCGCCAGTAAAGTGTCCGTGGTTTCGTTAGTCAAGGCGATTGAGGAGTTCCTCGGCGACGAGGAGGCCAACGCCATGCTCGGCCGCACGCAACGAGAGCCGTACACGATCGAAGCCTGAGCCCGTCGAGATTCCCCGGTGCTGATGCGGAGGCACCCGGACGTCGCGATTACTTCTTGCGGGACCCGCCCGCTTGATGTAGGCTACCTTGCCACAGTCTTCGTGTCACGTCTTCCCGGCTACTAACGTTCGAGGTAGGGGATTCGCTATGAGTGAAACCACGAGAAGAATTTCGTCGCGCCGTGAGTTCTTGAAGAGTACCGGGCGAGTTGCTGTGGCCTCGGCCGTAGCGACTGCGGCCATCCCGCATGTCCACGCGGCGGAGAACAACACGATCCAGGTGGCCCTGATCGGTTGCGGGGGTCGAGGTACTGGGGCCGCATCGCAGGCTCTGTCTGTCCAGAACGGCCCGATCAAGCTGGTGGCCATGGCCGACATCTTCGAGCAGAGACTAACGGGCAGTTACGGGCATCTCAAGAAGCGGTATCCGGAGCAAGTCGACGTGCCCGATGATCGAAAGTTCATTGGGTTCGACGGCTACAAGAAAGCCCTGGATTGCCTCAGCGCGGGTGACGTGGCGATCTTCGCAACCTATCCAGCCTTCCGCTGGGTACATTTCGGCTATGCCATTCAGAAGGGAATCAATACCTTCATGGAGAAGCCGGTCACGGTCGATGGTCCCACCACGCGAAAGATGTTCAAGCTGGCCGAAGAGGCATCGAAGAACAATATCAAAGTGGGCGTTGGCCTGATGATTCGCCACTGCCACGGCCGGCAGGAACTCGAACAGCGGATCAGGGACGGCGAAATCGGCGCCATCCTCACTATGCGGGCCTACCGCATGTCTGGGCCAATCAGTTCCTTCCAGTCCGGACCAAAACCGGAGGGTATCAGTGAATTGCTCTACCAGATCCAGCGGTCCGTGAGTTTCCTTTGGGCCAGTGGTGGTTGCTTCAACGACTTCTACATCCACCAGATCGACGAATGCTCCTGGATGAAAGGCACCTGGCCGATCCGCGCCAAAGCCTCCGGCGGCCGCCACTACCGTGGCGACTTCATCGACCAGAACTTGGACAACTATTCGGTCGAATACACCTATCCCGATGGTACCAGCCTATTCTTCTTCGGTCGGTGCATGAGCGGGTGCCACACGGAGTTCGCCAGCTATGCTCACGGCACCAAGGGCTCAGCCGTCATTACCACCGCGCAGCACACGCCGGGCAAGGTCCGCATGTTCAAAGGGCAGGACTTCGACAACAAGGCCGACCAGATTTGGGCTTGCCCGCAGCCCGAAGAGAATCCTTACCAGTTGGAGTGGAACGATCTGATCGACGCCATCCGCGAAGACAAGCCATACAACGAGGCCAAACGCGGTGCCGAGGCCAGTCTGGTCGCGTCGATGGGCCGCATGGCCGCCCACACCGGCCAAGTCATCACCTTCGACCAAATCCTGAACCATGAGCACGAATTCGCTCCCCACGTAGACAATCTGACCGTGGATGCCGCTGCGCCGCTTCAGGCGGGAAGTGACGGCAAGTACCCGGTCCCGATGCCGGGCATCATCAGCACGCGGGAATATTGAGGGTGACCGAGAGAGAGTCCTCGCCCTGCCCGTGGCCCGCCAGGCGGCTCCATGCAAAAAGCCCCACCACGGCGGCCCGCGCGAGAACCTTCCGCGAGGGCCGGCGAAGAAGAGGGTCTTGCCGGAGTATGTTGGCAGATGCCTTCACCGTTTTTCTCCTCTTGTGGATTTCACGATCTGTAGCCATTCACGGATTTTCGAGCCTATCAGGACCTTCCCGACAACACTTTCCCGAGAGTGCAAAACCTTGAATTTGAAGTGCAGGGTAGGCCGTGTCAAGCGATGTGCTGCCCAAAGCACAATGTCCCCTTGTTGCTCTTGCACGATCTACAGATCTTAAAACCGAGAACGCCCGGCTACCGCCGCAACCCGTGAATGGTCACCCCCGTGATTTACTCCGAATCCTCCACGCCAAACCGCCGCCCCCACCGTGTCGTCACCCTGACGTAATCGCCAGCACGCCCAGCCAGCTTCCTCACGTTGTCGGCCAAGTCGTGTGCCCCACCGAGGATGACCAGAGCGAACGGGCCGGCCTCCCCGATCGCGTCCTTCACCTCGGGGACCTGCTTCTGGATTTGCCGCATGAAAGCGATCTTCATCCTGTAGAACGGCACGTCCCGGTCGGTCAGCCCCTCGCCCCGGGAGAGCTGGCGCGTGGCTCGCTGCGGGGCGGGTCCGAGGTAAGGAAGGTTTTGCGGGATGCTTCAGAAGCGGCTTTCTCACGGCCGGTGCACCTTTGACCGGCCAGGGATGCTGACCATGGGGTCAGGAGGCCAGGAACCGGCTGTCAAAATTCGCCAACGGCCGTCAGGAGTGGCGAAAAAGGTCCCAAAGACGCCAAGAGGCAACTGGGAAAAGGGGGGCTGTGCTTGCTGCCAGGGGCGGCCGGTGACTAAAATGGCCATCACTAAACTATCCAGGAGAAATGTATGTCCCGGAATAAATTGAATCGGCGGCGATTCTTGAACACGGCGGCAGCGGCCTCGGTCGCGGTCCCTTTCATCATTCCTCGGCACGTGCTCGCTCAGGACGTCAATCCCGGGGCCAATGATCGAATCAAGATCGGAATCATCGGACTGGGACTCCGAATTCGACAGCTTTTGAATTGG
>JBDRTC010001267.1:0-2963 GCA_043824335.1 Planctomycetota bacterium
CGTGCTGAGCCTGCGCGAGGGAGCGGCGCTTTACGACCGGCCGGATTTCCTCTACGTTGCCGATTGTCTGGCAAGCGGCGCCGCGCGGCCGGAAGCCAGGCCGCCCGAGGTCACCTCGGTTCATTTGGAGCCCTCGGGCGCCGCGGTCCTCCGTAGCGGTTGGGGGCGCGACGACAACTACCTCTTCCTCAACTACGGCACGCACGGCGGCGGCCACACGCATCGGGCGACGCTCGATTTCGAGCTGGTCGGCTGCGGGGCGCCGCTGGCCTTGGACGCCGGCATCGGGCGGACCTACGACGATCCGCTCCACGGTCCCTGGTACACCACGGCCCAGGCGCACAACATGCTGGTGGTCGACGAGGCGAGCGTCGACAAGCGGGCGGCCCGGGGCCGCGACGTCGTCTGGCACTCCGACCCGCGGCTCGATTTCTTCGCCGCAACGCACGAGGGCTACCAAAAATCGCACGGGCTCGTGCACCGCCGCGCCGTGGCGCTGCTCAAGCCCGACGTGTTCGTCGTCTTCGATTCCTGCACCGCCCAGCGCGAAGGCCAAACCTCAAGCTGGTATTTCCATTCGCCCACCAACCTCACCGTGGGCGAGGCGGGCCGCGTGGTGAGCGATTCCGGGCCGGGCGTGCTCTTGATCGAGGCTTGGCCGGATCAACTCAGCGGCGTGCGGGAAGGACGGGGGATGTGCTCCCTGTCCCAGTTCGGCGGCCATCAGCAGATCGACTGGATCGCTTACGACAAGCCGATCCGCCCGGGTGACGACAATCGCTTCGCCGTCGTGATGCTCCCCTTCAAGGAGACTCCGCCGGACGTCGAGTGGACCGCGCTTGCGAGCCCGCCCGGCACGGCCGCCCTGCGGCTTCGCCGGGGCCAAACGACCGATTTCCTCATTTTCGGCAACGGCCAACGGCTCGCACTGTTGGAGGACCGGCTCGTCACCGACGGCCTGCTCGCCTGGGTTCAAGAAGACGATGAAGGCCAACGCCACGGCGCCGTGATCGAGGGGGAAACGTTGACCTGGGACGGTCAACCCGTCCCTTCCGAGGACCAGTGAAAGACGCGCACGGCCTTTATCGTGCGAGGTACAGCGTTCGCACTTATCCGGGAGAAAATCCATGACCAACGTGATCGCCCGAAAGCCGGGCATTGTTTCCCTGGCGTTCGCGGGGCTGTTGGCCGCGGCTTCGGTTGCCGTGGCCGAGGCGCCGGCGGGGAAGAAGCCTTCCGGCACGGCCGACCTGCCCGGGCTGTTGGAGTTCCTCGACGGTTCGCCCGTGCGAGACGTGACCGACTGGCCCCGCCGCCGGGAGGAGATCCGCCGGCTGATGTGCGAGACGTTCATCGGCACGTTTCCCGATTCCGTACCCACGCTCCTCCGCGCCGAGGTGCTCAAGGAAGAAGTTGACGAGGACGGCTCGACGCGCCGCCGCGTGGAACTCACGTTCAATACGAAGAGCAAGGTCTCGCTGGAGACGTGGGTGTGGGTCCCGCCTGGCAAAGGGCCTTTTCCCGTGCTCCTGGTCGCGCCTCGCTATTACCAGATCCCCTGGGCAAAGATGGCCTTGGCGCGGGGCTACCTCGTCTGCCTTTTTCCCGGGGTCGACAGCCATCACCGGGAGGCCGACTACCCGGGCTACGATTCGGTCTGGGAGAAGTTTCGGGCCGAGTATCCGGAGGCCACGTGGACGGAGATCTCCACCAAGGCGTGGCTGGCCGGCCGGATGTTGGACTACCTGCTCGATCCCAAGTACGAATACCCCGTGGCCGCCGGGCAAGTGGGCATCATCGGCTGGTCGCGTTACGGCAAGCAGGCGATGATTGCGGCGGCCTTCGACGAGCGGATCACCTCGGTCGTGGCCCGAAGTCCCGGCTCGCCCGCCTCGTGCCCCTATCGCTTTACCTCGCGAAACACGTTTGCCGAAGCGCCGGCCGATTTTCCCAGCGAGTGGTTCCTGCCGAGCGTGCGTGCATACACGGGCCGCGAGCACGAGTTGCCGATCGACGCGCACGGGTGGCTGGCGTTGATCGCCCCGAGGCGATGTCTCATCGACGTGGCCCACAACGACGGTTGCGAGCCGACGTTCGCCGTGGAACGGGCCTACCTGGAAGGCCGCAAGGTCTATCGGCTCTTGGGACACGCGGAGAACCTGCGCGTGGCTTACCGCGAAGGGCAGCACGGGCCGATCACCGACGAGCACCGTCGCCGCAACTTCGACTGGTTCGACCTCTCGTTCGGCCACGATGCGGCTCTCGAAGACCGCTTTCCCGAGAAGTTCATCCACCAGTTCGACTGGCAGGCGTGGAAGGCGACTCTCACCCCCGACGATCTAAAAGCCCCTTTCGCCACGGTCGAAGCCGGGGATTCTCCGGCCGACCGCCGCGCGCGCGTCCTCTGGGCGCTGGGAACGTCTCCAGAGAAGCTTGCATGGGACGGGCAATACACGTTCCTTACCGCCGAAGAGTCGGAAATGATGACCCACGACCGCTGGCACGTGGAGAACACGGCCCGGTTGCCCGTCAGCTTCGGGGTCAACGTACGGGGAAACGTCTATTTCAATCCGACGGTCACCGAACCGGCGCCCGTGGTGATCTGGCTGCACCCCTACTCGCATCACAGCGGATACAACGAGGGCTACGGCGTGGAAGGAACCACGGTTTACCATCGCCTGGCCCAGGAGGGTTTTGTGGTCCTGGCGTACGATCAGTGCGGGTTCGGATTGCGGCTCCTGGAGGGGCGCGATTTCTACCAGAACCATCCCAAGTGGTCGCGCCTGGGACGGATGGTGCACGACGTGAGCGCCGCCGTCGATCTTTTCGTGGAAGGCAAGGGGGCCGCCCAGGGCGAGATGCCGGCCGTTCGGAAAGACCAGGTCTTCGTGCTGGGCTACTCGTTGGGGGGGATGGTCGGCCTCTACGCCGCGGCCTTGGACGAGCGGATCGGCGGCGTGGCC
>JBDRTC010001268.1:0-2095 GCA_043824335.1 Planctomycetota bacterium
AGCCGATCATGTTCCAGCCCTTGGAGAGGGAGTGGATCTCGACGCCGACCTCGCGGGCGCCGGGCACCTGGAGGAAGCTCAGCGGCTTCTCCGGGAACGTGAGCATGACGTGGGCGGCGTCCTGGACCACGACCACCGAGTTCTCCCGGGCGAACGTGATCACCCGCTCGTAGAACTCCCGCGTGGCCACCTTGCCGGTGGGGCTGTTGGGGTAATTCAGCACCAAGAGCTTCGCCCGGCTGCGCACCGAGGCGGGAACCGACTCCAGGTCGGGGAAGAAGTCGTTCTCGGCCAATAGCGGAAGCTGGTGAACCTCGCCGCCGTAGTACTGGGTGTGGGTCCCGGCGACCGGGTAGCCGGGCACCGTCATCAGCGTCACGTCGCCCGGGTTGATGAACACCGCCGGAAGCATCGCCAACGCCGGCTTCGAGCCGATCGCGTGGTTGATCTCGCTTTTGGGATCGAGCTCGACGCCGAACTCCCGGGCCATGAATCGGGCCACGGCCTGCTTGAATTCGGGAATCCCGTTGTCGGCATAGCCCCGGTTCTCCGGGCGGCCGATCGCCGTGGTCAGTTCCTGGCGGACCGCCCGGGGGGCCATCTCGTCGTTCTCGCCGATCCCGAAATCGACCAGCTTCCGCTCGGGATGCTCGGCCTTCGCCTTCCGCTTGGCCCGCTTGATCTTCTCGAACTTGTAGATCTCGGTGCCCTTGCCGTACGCCGCACCGCCGATCCGCTCGGCGAACAACTGCTGAAAATAGGGGTCACTCATGGGTCGCGCGCTGAGAAACTGAGAATCTGGACGAAGTGAGCCCAATAGCTTACCACGCGGCCCAACAGCCAGCAAGCGGGGGGCGGGAATCGCCAAAGGACGGGAAAAGCGGTCGGCCTCACTTGCGCTTCAAGCGAGTGTACAACCCGACTGCCAGGAAATACAGGCAGCACAACGGCACGGCGACCAGAAGCATCGACCCCGGGTCTGCGGGCGTCACTAGCATCGCAATGACGAAGCAGATCACCACAGCGTAGGGCCATTTCTTGATATCCAACAGTCTGGACCACATCATGAAGCCTCCTTACTCGCGGCGGAAATTGATCAGCACCAGACCGAGCTTGCCGAGCTCTGGGCCGATGGAATCTTCGAGGCGTTGATAGAACGCGTCCGTTCCGGGCTTCAGCTCTCCGGCGTCGACGGCGTCGATCAGCGCGTCGAGCCGGGCGACGATGATGTCTTCGGCCTGCCGTCGGATCTCGTCGCTGGTGAGCCCCAAAAGGCGGATGGCCGCGGTTTGCATCATCTCGGGTGTGGTCCCAATCGCCACGCTGAACACCCGGGGCAGGGGATCGCTGATCGTTCGGCCCGACGCCGTCCGCTGCCGCGAGACTTCCACCCGAATCGGCTCGAGGCTCAGCCAGCCGCAGTCCTGGATCACGGGCATGACCAGTTTCGCTCCCCCGTGAACACACACCGCCGCGTCACCACGCTCTGTCTTCCCGTAGATCACCAGAATGCGATTCGGCGGGCAGCGTTTGTATTGCTTGAGGATGACGCCGAGGGCCACGAAAAGAAAAGCGACCACCATCAGGACTGTCACTCCCACGAGAATAACAAGCGGGTCCATCGAACCTGCAGCGAGCATCGTATTCTCCTTTTGCAGTGTCGTGCTGTTCGTTGTCCATGTTTAGCGGCCGACGGCACGTCGGCCTTTGCCGGCGCCAAAGATCGCCGACGTGCCGTCGGCGGCTAAACGTCGGGTCTGAACGCCATTGGTCGGTATCCTACTCGCTTTCCTCCGCCACCACACGCACTCGCTGACCGTCCTCCAACTCGCTTTCCGGGGCGCGGACGACCATGTCACCCGCCGCCAGGCCGGAGGTGACTTGGGCCAGCTCGTCGTTGAGGATGCCCACCTCGACCGGCTCGGTCCGGGCGCGGCCGCCGCGGATCGCATACACGTTCCACTTGCCGTTGCCTCCCCGGACGAGGGCGGAACGGGGGATCCCCAGGGCGGCGGGCTCCTCGCGCGTGATGATTCGCACTCGAACCCGATAGCCCACGCCCAGGTCGCGCTCCCGGCGGAGCCACTTGAGATCC
>JBDRTC010001269.1:0-2205 GCA_043824335.1 Planctomycetota bacterium
TTCCCCAACCGTGCCCGCCAATTGCTTCCCCGACCGTGCCCGCCAATTGCTTCCCCGACCGTGCCCGCCAATTGCTTTCCCAACCGGGATCGCCAACTGCCGAGGTCATGCTTCGGCCGATCCTGAGCTGGCCTCTCCAACGGGCTTTCTTGGTCGCGTCTCTCGCGCGATCCCCAGCGCTTCATTGCGTTTGAGTTTGTGGGTGTCTTTTTCCTTTGCGCCGACCGGCGTAGAATGGGTCTTGAATCATGGCTCGCGCGGAAGCGGCTACAAGCGCGTCGGATCGGCTGTTGGAGTTGGTCGGGCGCCTGGAACAGCACGACGGCTTCCCCCAGGTTGTCGCTGCCCTGAAGGCCGGGCACGCGGGGACTTTGGACGGAGTCTGGGGGTCTTCCTGCGCGCTCTCGGCCGCCGCCTTGGTGCGGCACGCGCCCGCCTCGTTGGTCGTGGTTTGTCCTCGCGTGGCGCTGGCCGACGATTTCCTCGAGGACCTGGCCCTTTTCACCACGCTTGCGCCCGAAAAATTCCCCGCCTGGGAATCGCTCCCCAGCGAGCACCTGATCCACGACGAGGTGTTCGGCGACCGGGTCCGCGTACTCAAGCTATTGGAAGGGCCCCAGCCGCCGAAACTCCTCGTCACCAGCGTCGAGAGCCTGCTGGAGCCGGTCCCCGAGCGCGAGACGCTCCGGGGCCAAACCCGCTCGCTTCGGGTGGGCGACGAGGTCGAGATCGACCGGCTCTCCAAATGGCTCGTGGAAAACGGCTTTCACGGCACGTCGGCCGTGGAGTTGCCGGGTGAGTTTGCCCCGCGGGGCGGCCTGGTCGACATCTTTGCCCCCGACTGGTACGACCCGGTTCGCGTGGAGTTCTTCGGCGACCAGATCGAGTCGATCCGCCGTTTCGAGGTCTCCAGCCAGCGGAGTCTCGTCGGGCTCGACGAGGTCGAACTGACGATGCTCGACCCGAACCTCAAGCACCGGGGCCACCTGGCCGATTATTTGCCGCCGGAAAGTTGGTTCCTCCTGGTCGAACCCGAGCGGATCGAGGACCAAGCCCGGGCCTATCTCGAACGGCTCGAGCGGCCGCAGGACCTGCACAGCCCGGCGAGCGTGATGGAGCGAGTGTTGCGGTTTCCGTCGGTCACCGCCTCGGCCATGGCCGCCGGCTCTTTTGAAACGACTTGCCGGCTGAAGATCGAATCGGTCGAGCGGTTTTCGGGCGACATCGCCAAGGTGCGGGACGAGTTGGACGCGGCCGGGGCCGACCAGGACGTGTTCGTCGTCTGCCAGACCGAGGCCGAGGTTCGCCGCCTCAAAGAAATCTTCAACACCACCCAACTGGCCCGCCAAGGGAAGCTCCACTGGCCGCTGGGCAGTTTGAGCGGCGGCTTTCGGCTGCTGCCGGAGTCGGTCGCCCTGTTGAGTTCCAGCGAGCTTTTCCACCGGGAAGAGCTTCACCGGCCGACACGGCGTCGCTTGGGGCGGGTGATCGACAGTTTCCTCGAGCTTCGCGAGGGCGATCTGGTGGTGCACGTCGTCCACGGCATCGCCCGATATCGCGGAATGAAGCTCCTGGAAAAGGACCGCCAGGTCGAAGAGCACCTGGTGCTGGAGTTTCAGGAGCGGACGAAGCTCTACGTGCCCAGCTCCAAGATCTCGTTGGTGCAGAAGTACGTGGGCGGAGCGAAGAGCCGGCCGAAGCTGGCCAAGATCGGGGGGCGGGTGTGGGGGCGTCAGAAAGAGGCGGCCGAAAGTGCCGTCCACGACCTGGCCGCGGAGATGCTCGATCTCGAAGCCGCCCGGGCCGCCCGCCCCGGGATCGCGTTCCCTCGCGATACGGAATGGCAGCAGGAGTTCGACGCTTCTTTTCCCTACCACGAAACGCCCGACCAGACGGTCACCCTGGAAGCGTTGAAAAGCGACATGACCCAGCCGCGGCCCATGGATCGGCTCTTGTGCGGCGACGTCGGTTTCGGGAAGACGGAGCTGGCGATGCGGGCCACGTTCAAGGCGGTCGACGCCGGTTACCAGGTGGCCGTGCTCGTGCCCACGACCGTGCTGGCCGAGCAGCATCTTCGCACGTTCTCCAGCCGGATGGCCGAGTTCCCCTTCGAGATCGCGGCCCTCTCCCGCTTCGCAAGCCGCAAAGAGCAGAGCGAGATCGTTCGGGGCCTGACCGCCGGGCAGATCGACATCGTGATCGGCA
>JBDRTC010001270.1:0-2449 GCA_043824335.1 Planctomycetota bacterium
GAGGCTGATTCGACGGGTGCATCGACAGGGCCCCCCTTATCGGCTCTCATCGGCTACACGGGCACCTTGTACGGCTCCCTTCACGGTTCTCGGCCGGCGTACTCCTCCCGAAGCAACTCCACCTCTTCGAAAATGGCGGCCACTTGCTCGTCGGTCACCTGGTGGTCCATGTTAATCGCGCAGACGCCGGTAAGCCAGGGGTTATTGGACTCGCGCACCAGGCGGCGGACCGTCTGGCGGATCTCGTCCGGGGTCTGGTCGATGATCTCGACGGGGCTTAGGCGAACGTTGAGGAATGTATGGGGCAGATGTCTGCGCAACAGCGCCACGTCGCCGCCCCAGCCGACGTCCAAGAAGTCCAGGTGCGGGATCTTCGCGTAGGACTCGGCGAACCGGTGCGGATCTTCGCCGCAGTGATGGATGCCGAACGGGCGATACGCCCGGCTCCAGGCGACGTCGAACCCGAGGAAGAACTGCTCGTAAACGTCGGTGGAAATCATCACGTTCGAGCACTCGCTGTGCAAGTGCACCGGCGCGTCGATGTGGCGGACGTTGCGGTTGACGCTGATCGACGTGGAGCCGGTCGCCCGTTGTATCTCGCGGGTAAAGCGCTCGATCACTGCGGCAATGTCGGCCGCAAAGCGGGCAGCCGGCTCGGGTTTGTCGAACAGGTCGAGAAAGAACGACTGCCCGCGCAGGTCCAAGGCCGTGTTTAGCACGCCGCCCCAGCCGATGTCGCCCTTGAGGTAACCGTGCCGGGTCTTGAGCGCGTGAAGCAGGCGCTGGTATCGCTTGTAGGCCGGGCTTTCAAACGGCGCGTCGCGGGAAATCTCGGGCGAGTCGAGGTTGGCCGGGATCACCTGCGGGGGGGCGTCCTCGGAATACTCGACCCGGCAGCCCAGCATCTCGGAGGTCAGGTAGCCGGCGGCCAAATGGACGGGGCCGACCCAGGGAACGGCGTCGTCGCGGTGCTCGCCCAGCCCAAACCGTCCCCAACGATCATGGAGCACCTGCTCCATTCTCCGCTCGACCTCCACGCGCCGGACCGGGTGGAAGAAGAAGTCTTCGTCGAAAGTGATCCCCTCGTGACGAAACCACCAGGAAGGGTGCAGGACGACATCGACCGGGAGCATCCGGTTTTGCAGGTGGTCGTTGCGGAAATAGGTCATGGCATCCAGTGCAACTCGACTTCTGCAAAATGGGCCGGCCTACGTGATGAGCACGTCTTTGACCAGCTCCCGGGCTTCTTCGCCCCGCCGGGTGGAGATGGCAACGATGCTCCTGCCGGCGTCGCGGCGCACAATGTGGATGCTCCTCAGGTTGATCTCGGCCTCCCCGAACCGCTTCATGATCCGGGCCAGCTCCCCGGGCCGGTCGTCGATCTGAATGAGCAGCGCGTCTTCGCTGATCGCTTGGTAGGGCGTCTTGGCCAATGCCTGGAGGGCCTCGTCGTAGCGATCGACCCGAAGGATGATCACGCCCGAGCTGCCGAAGCTCTCCGCGTCGAGCGACTCGAGCTTGACGTCGGCCGTGTCCAGCGCCTCGACGATCTCGGCCATCACGCCGGGGCAGCTCTCGCAAACGATGGTGATCTGTTTCATCAGCTTGATTCCTCTCTCCGCGGAAATCCGGAATGCCTCACTTAGATTGTAGCTTCCTCGCCGGTTCCCGCAAGCGCAATCATCTCCTCGCTACAACGCGGTTGGAGGACGGACTTCCACCGCCTTGCGCAGCGGAATCGGCTCTTCCGCGGCCTGGCGCTCCCACTCGTTCGTGCCCGGGCAGAGGACCTCGCAGGCGCCGCAGCCGGGGCACTTTTCCGCGTCGACCCGGGGCAGGGCGAGGTATTCCTCCTCCGACCAGACGATGTCGATCGCCTCGTAAGGGCACGCCCTGGCACAGATGTCGCACTCCCGGTCGTCGCTCAAGAGACAAATCGAGGCGTCGACCTTCGCCAGGCCAATCGGCGCGGCATTCTTCTCCTCCAGCGAAAGCTGCGAGATCGCCCCGCTGGGACAGACCTGCGTGCATCGGTGGCAGTCTTCCCGGCAGTAGTCCTCCTCGAAACGGATCACCGGGGCGAGAAAGCCCGCGATGCCGTCGCCTCCCGAAGCAGGCTCGATGATCCCCGCCGGACACGCCCGGATGCAATTGCCGCAGCGGATGCACAGGCCGGTAAAGCGCCCCCCGCCCGCCGCCCCGGGTGGGCGAAGCAACTTCGACCCGCGGCGCCCGGCCCGGGCACGCGCGCTGACGGCCCAACGGCCCCCCAGGGCCACGCACGTCGCTCCGAGGCCGGCGAAGATCAACGACCGGCGCGAGAGAAGCGGCTTGGCGATTTGGGTGCCACTGCTGGCTTGTCCAGCAGTGGTTTTCGGGAGAATTCGTACAGCACTGCTGGACAAGCCAGCAGTGGCACCCTTTTTCAACGGTCTGCCAAGCCACGTCC
>JBDRTC010001271.1:0-4643 GCA_043824335.1 Planctomycetota bacterium
CGACCGCGAAAACGCGCCGGTGCATCCGTCGGGCTACCCGGCCAGCATTTGTTGGATGCTGGATCGGGCCGTTTCGAGGGCTTCGGGGAGTTTTTGGGCGTCTTTGCCGCCGGCTTGCGCCATGTCGGGGCGGCCGCCCCCGCCCCCTTCGACCTTGGCGGCGGCCGTGCGGACCCACTGGACCGCGTCGATCCCCCGCTCCACCAAGTCGCGGCTGAGCGCGGCGATCAGCATCACCTTGCCTTCGTCCTGGCGGCCGGCCAACATCACGGCCACCGGGGCGGCCTTGCGTCGCAATTGGTCGATCAGCCCACGCATCGCCGACGCCGACGCCTCGGGGACCTCGGCCACCACGACCTTCGTGCCGGCCACCTCCGTGGCTTCCGAGAGGAGCTGATCGACGGTGACTCCGCCTGCTCTTGGCCCGGCGCTCGCCTGCTTCTTTAGCTGACGCACCTCGTTGACCAGCGTTTCAACGCGTTCTGGCACTTCGGCGGCGGGCACGCGAAGCACCGCGGCGGCGCGCGCGAGCGCGGCCTCGTGCCCGCGGACCAGTTCCAGGGCGGCCAAGCCGGTTAGTGCCGTGATGCGCCGGGTGCCGGCCGAGATGCTCTCCTCGGCGACGATCCGGGTGAGCCCCACCTGGCCGGTGTTTTCCAGGTGCGTGCCGCCGCAAAGCTCCTTGCTGAAGTCACCCATCGACACGACCCGCACTTCGTCGGGGTATTTTTCGCCGAAGAGCATGATCGCGCCGGACTTTTGGGCCTCTTCCTTGGGCAGGTACGCACACTCGACCGGCAGCCCCTCCAGCGAGCGGCGGTTGACCTCCGTCTCGATCTCTTCGAGCTGTTGGGGCGTGAGGGCCTGGGGGTAATTGAAATCGAAGCGGAGCTGGTCGGGCTCAACTTTCGACCCGCGCTGCTGCGTTTGCGTGCCAAGGAGCTTGCGCAGGGCGTAGTGCAACAGGTGGGTGGCCGAGTGGGCGCGGCGGATCGCCTGACGCCGGGCCGAGTCGACCCGGGCAGTCACCCGGTCCTTGTAGGCGATGCGGCCCTCGCGGAGATAGCCGACGTGCAAGGTGAAGCCGTCTTCGACCTGGGCGTCGACGACCTCGAATCGGCCGCCGGGCCCGACGATTTCCCCGGTATCGCCCACTTGGCCGCCCATCTCGCCGTAGAAGGGCGTTTTGTCCAATACGAGCACGGCGGGCTGCTTGCGGTTCGGGTCGGCGAACTCGTAACACGTCTGGTCGCCCGAGATCAGTCCGACCACCGTGGCGTCGTCGACCGAATCGGCTTCGTAGCCGCGATACTCGGTTCCGTGCAAAGTCTTCTTCAGCTCGTCGAGGGGCCCCTGCTTGAAGAGCTCGGTGCGTTGGCCCGCGCCGGAGGCATGTTCGTGCCTGCGCCGGGCTTTGTGGAAGCCGTCCCAGTCGAAGTGGAGGCCCTGTTCCTCGGCCAGGGTGGCGGTCAGTTCGGGCGGGAAGCCGTGGGTTTGCAGGAGGTCGAACGCCTCGGACCCCGGGACCGTTTTGCCGGGCGCCCCGGCCGTTTGTTCCAGCAGCCGCTCGACCCGCGGCATGCCCGCGTTGATTAACTCGAAGAACTGCGATTCCTCCTGCTCGATGCCCTGTCCGACGCGCTCTCGCGTCTCGCCGAGTTCTGGATAGGGGTTTCGCATCAACTCGACCACAGTGCCGACGAGTTGATGGAGGTACGGCTCGCGCATGCCCAACTGGTACCCGTCCAATACGGCCCGGCGGAGCAGGCGGCGAACCACGTAGCCCTGCTTCTCGTTGTCGGGATAGACGTTCTCGTGGATCGCAAAGGTGCAGGCGCGCACGTGGTCGGCAATGCGGCGGAGCCGGCGTCCCGCGTCGCTTGTGGGCTCGTACTTAAGACCGCAGCTTTCGGCGGCGGCCTCGACCAACGGGCGAAAGATATCGATGTGGAAGTTCGTCTCGACGCCTTGCAGCACGGCGGCGGTGCGCTCCAGGCCCATGCCGGTGTCGATGTTCTTGCTGGGGAGCGGCCGGAGATTGTTGGGCGGATCGCCCACCCGGTTGAACTGCGTGAAGACGAGGTTCCAGATCTCCACCTTGCCGAACTGCGAGTGGAAGTAGATCTCGCTGCACGGTCCGCAGACGCCGTCGGGCCCCTGGCTGGGCGCGTTGGCCGGCCAGAAGTTCTCATCCTCGCCCAGCCAACCGACCTTTTCCGGCGGAAGGCCGACCTCGCGGGTCCAAACGTCGGCCGCCTCCCGGTCGTCGAGGTAGACGGTGGCCGAGAGCCGTTCGGGGTCCATGCCCAGCCATTTCTTGTCGGTCAAGAACTCCCACGCCCAGAGGATCGCTTCCCGCTTGAAGTAGTCGCCGAAGCTGAAGTTTCCGAGCATCTCGAAGAACGTATGGTGGTAGGCGGTGCGTCCCACGTTTTCGATGTCGGCCGTGCGGAGGCACTTTTGGCAGGTGACGGCCCGGGTGAACTCCAGCTTCGTCTTGCCCAGGAAATGATCCTTGAACTGGTTCATTCCGGCCGGGGTGAAGAGCACCGAGGGGTCGTCCCGCGGCACCAGCACGTCGCTCTCGCGCCGGACGCACCCCTTGGTCTCAAAGAAAGCCAGGTATTTCTCACGCAACTCGTCCGCTTTCATCACTTTTGCCGTCCGGGGCCGGGGAATGCTGGGAGAACCGAATCCTAAATGATAGCCGATTGTCGGGCCGGCGCGAACAAGACAAGCGATGCTCGATGGTCGTCGTGACTGGCGAACGATTTCTCGGCGGTGGGAGGCGGCTACCAATCGACAGATCACGCACCGTCAGACGCCGCGGTCGGCGAAGCTCCAAGACCTGCGGCAGGACCCCTCAAGAGAGGGTGTTGATCTGAGCGAAGCCTCGTCATCTTGCGGGAGAAGGATTTTGGAGCAGGCATCGGGAACCCTGGTCGGACGAGACTGTTCAGCTTCAAGTTCTACTCACGGTGGAGGAGCGGGAGGTCTGTTCTGCGGCTTCGAATCGGTAGCCGATGTTTCGGATCGTCTTGATCAACGTTGCCCGCTTTGGGTTGGGCTCGATCTTGTTCCTCAGCGTGTTGATGAAGCGGTCCACGCTCCGCGTGGTGACCAACAGGTGGTCGCCCCAGACAGATCGGAGGATCTCATCCCGCGTCAGCGCGCGGCCGGGGTGCCGAGCGAACAAGGCGAGCAGGCTGAACTCTTTCGGCGTAAGCGGGACTTCGAGTCCGTCGCGGACCAACGTGCGCGAGCCCATGTGCAGTTCGCACCGGCCGAACCGATAGACCTCCGGTTCCTTCTGACGGCGCCTGCGCAGGAACGCCTCGGCACGCGCCAGCAGCTCCTTGGTGCTGAACGGCTTGGTGACCGAGCCGCCGTGGGCCGTAACGATGAACTGCACGATGCTCAACCCCAGCCCACAGCCGCCGGTCTGGCGGGCAAGGCTTTGATCGACCTGGTAGAAGCGATCGAACACCTTCTTGGCGGCTCGGCGAGAGAGCCCCACGCCGTTGTCCTCGACCTCGAGACGGACCTTGTTGCCCTCGGCCGATGCTCGAAGGATCACGCGCTTCTCGCCGGGCGTATACTTATGGGCGTTATCCAAAAGGTCGACCAGGACCGTGGTCAGGGCATCGGCGTCGCCGGTGATCTTGGGCAACCCGGCGGCCACGTCCACCTCCAACCGGCCGCCGCAGGCATCGAATTTCTCCCCAACGGCGCTCACCGCCGCAGCGACGACCTTTTCAACCTCCACCTCCGCGAGCTCGAAGGTCTGCTTGTTGCGCTCCATCCGCGAGAACGCCAGGAAATTATCGATCAGGCGACTCAAGCGTTCATTCTCCCTGGCGGCGAGCTGGAGGTACTCCCGGTGTTGTTTTTCATCATGGTAGCGGCCCTCCAGCAGGGTATCAATCAGGGCGCGGATGGAGGAAAGCGGCGTCTTCAGCTCGTGCGACACGGTGGCAATCAGGTCGTTGCGAAGCCGGGTCACCCGGATTTGCCGGCCCACGGAGCGGGCAACCAGACCGGCCAGGGCCACCATCGCCAGCACCACCACGACTCCGCTGTACAGGTACATGGCGCTCCGGCTGTCCGCCGACGCCGCAAAGGGATCGGGGTCGTCAAGCCAGAGGGCCAACTGCCAATCGGGAAGGTACTCGCCCGCAGGACCGGCGAGAAAAGAAGCGTCCTCCGGCGGTCCCGCATCGCGCGGAAGCAGCTTGACGGTCGCATCGGGCACCGCCAGCCCGGTCTCGATCAGCGACTCCATCTCTCGGAAGATCCGCTCCTCGTTGAAAAGAGCGACGACGGCCAGTGGTTTGTCCGGCAATGCGAACTCCCACACGTCGTCGAGGCCACTGGGGTGGAGGTGGCCACGGTCGCCGGGGAGCGGGTTCGACTGGCGATAGTCCAGATAGTCCGCGGCGAGGACCTCGGCCTCAAGCGTCGGGAACTCCGGGCAGCCGGGCGCAACCTCGGACAACTGCCGCATCAAGAAGCGGCGCTGGCCGGCGGGCAGCAGCGGATCGCCGTAATCCTCAAGCCGGGCCACAAGTGCCTCGAGTATCCGCTGATACTCATCCGCCTCGGGCTCGGCCAGCAACTGGAGTGCCCGCAGTTGCGCGTCGGGC
>JBDRTC010001272.1:0-6889 GCA_043824335.1 Planctomycetota bacterium
CGATCCAGGATTGCTTCCACTTCGGGTTGTCGATCTCTCCGCCCAAGCCGGGCGTTTCCCCGTGACTGTAAAAGGCCAGGCTTTTGACCGTCTTCAAGTCGCTGCCCAGGGCGAGAAAGCCGTACATCGTCGACCAGAGTCCCTTGCCGTGAACCGGCAGCACGACCCGCTTGATTTTGTCGCCCTCCCGCGTGACGTAGACCGGCCGGTACTTGGCGACCCGCTTGATGCCGGCCATGTCGTTCTGGATTTGCATGCCCCGTTCGGGATCTCGGGCATCCTTGGCCTCGTCGAGGCTTTCCGGAGAAACGTCGTCGGCAAAATCGCCCGTCGCCAGGTCGATGACTCGCGTCTCGATCCCGTCGAACAGCTTGTCGACGTCGGCCCGCCCACCGGGCTCGATGAGACCGGCGGCCAGGAGGACGTTGGTTTTGATCTCCAGCGTCTCGTTGCGGTCCTGAATCGGCTTCAGGCAGACGGCGGCGGTTGAGACGAGAACCGAGCAGACCACGCAAACGCCTGCCGCAACGCCCAACGTCTTTCCGATTGTCTCGTTAGGCATGACCGAGGGCCCTTTTCCTGATGTTCGCACGGACCACGTAGTAGTCGATCAATGGAGCAAACGTGTTTCCAAAGAGAATCGCCATCATGACTCCTTCGGGGAAGCCGGGATTGAGCACGCGCACCACGATCACAATCACGCCGATCAGCGCGCCGTAAACGTACTGCCCCACGTTGGTCATCGCGGCCGTGACCGGGTCGGTGGCCATGAACACCAACCCGAAGGCGAACCCGCCCAGCACTAGGTGCCAATGGGGCGGCATTGCGAACATGGGGTTCGCCGTGCTCCCGACTCCGCACATCAAGCCGGATAAGACCATCGCGCCCAAGAGCATGCTCACCATGATCCGCCAGGAGCCAATCCCCGCGGCCACGAGGATCGCCGCGCCGATCAGGCAGGCCAGGGTGGAGGTCTCACCCATCGAGCCTTGAATCGTTCCCAGAAAGGCATCAGACCAGCTCACGTGGCTCGCGAGCGCTTTCATGCCGTCCGAGGCGGCCAGGGCCAGAGGCGTTGCCCCGCTGAACCCGTCGACCGCCGTCCACACGGCGTCGCCCGATATCTCTCGGGGATAGGCAAAAAAAAGGAACGCCCGGGCGGCCAGCGCCGGGTTGAGGAAGTTGCGCCCCGTGCCGCCAAAAATCTCCTTGGCCACGACCACGCCGAAAGTTGTCCCCACGGCGACTTGCCACAGCGGGATGGTCGCCGGCAACGTGAGCGGAAACAACAGCCCGGTGACGAAGAACCCTTCGTTCACCTCGTGCTTGCGGACGACGCCGAACAGCATTTCCCAGAGAATGCCCGTCGCCATGCAGACGACGTAGATCGGGATGAAATACACGGCCCCGTGAAACAGGTTGTCCCACAGGCTGCCGGGATCGTACCCCACGCCCAAAAGCGCCAATATGCTCCCTCTCCAGCCAGGGGTTTCAGAAACCGACGCGAGGGCTTCCATCGCCCGGTTCGCCTGGAGCCCCGTGTTGTACATGCCCATCACGACGCAGGGGATCAAGGCCACGAGCACCGTCGACATCATCCGCTTGAACTCCAGCGCGTCGCGCACGTGGCAGCGGCCCTTAGTCACTTCCCCCGAGGTGTAGAAGAAGGAGTCGATGACCTCGTAAACGGGATAAAGCCGCTCGAGTTTCTCTCCTTTGCGAAAGTAGGGCGCGACGCGGTCGAGGAGGCCTCTGAGTGCTTTCATCCCTCACCCTTCCTTTTCGATAATCGTAAGATTCCGCCTGAGCATGACCCCGAAATCCCCCTTTCCGGGACAGACGAACGTCGAGAGCGCCAGGTCGTCCTCATCCAATTCCAGGCAACCCAAAGCCTCGGCCTGCTCGACGTCGTCGACCTCCAGGGCCCGCAAAAGGAACGTGGGAAGGATGTCCAGCGGCATCACCCGCTCGTAGGAGCCGATGGGCACGATCGCCCTCGGACTGCCGTGGGTGGCCGTGGTGAAGTCAAACCGTCTTGTCGAATACCCGGGCACGAGCACGGAGGCCATCACGTTCTTGAGCGAAAACTTGGCAAGCCCGGGCATGATCCAGCCGAACAGCTCTCTTCGGCGGCCCTCGGCCAACGCGGAAACCTGCAAGTGGTGGCGGCCCAGGAACGCCATCGGGCCTTCCGCCTCGTGACCGGAGAGGACCGAGCCGGAGATCACCCGGTTCTCGCCCTCCGTCAACTCGCCGGCCGTCAGTTCATCGGTGCTCGCCCCCAATCGCGTGCGAATCAAGCGTGGATTCTTGACGGCCGGGCCGGCGAGCGAAATCACCCGGCGGCAGTCGAGACGCCCAGAGACGAACAGGCGTCCGATGGCGATCACCTCCTGGTAGTTCAGGTGCCAGACGGTCTTTTCCTTGTTCACCGGGTCGAGGAAATGGATGTGTGTTCCGGGAAGTCCCGCCGGGTGGGGGCCCTCAAATTCCACCATCTCGACGTAGCCCAGATCGCCGCCGGGAATCGCCGCTTCAGGCGACTTGGCCACGAACATTCTGCCGGGCGTGAGCCGCGAGAGGGCCTTGAGCCCGAAGACGAAGTCGTCCGGCGCTTCGCCCAGCACCACTTCGGCCCGGGCGGCGAGCGGATTGGTGTCGATGGCCGTGACGAAGATCGACCGCGGGGTCGACGGGCACCGACCGGGCACCGCGCGGAGCGTGGTCGGGTTGGTCGGCGGGGGCACTTTGCTGAACGGTCGGGTGCGAAGCGCGGTCCACAGCCCGGACCGCACCAGATTGTCCGTCACCTCCTTCGCGTCCAACTGTTGGAGCTGGCTTTCCGAATACCGGGCGAAGGTTTCCCGGTCGTCGCCGTCGATCCGGACAACCACCGACTGAAGCGCCCGCTTCGCCCCCCGGTTCACGGCCACCACCTCTCCGCAGCCGGGTGAGGTGTAGACGACGCCGGGCGTCTTCTTGTCGGAGAAGAGCACCTGCCCTTCTTTCACCCGGTCGCCGACCTGGACCGCCATCGTCGGTCGCATCCCGACGTAATCGGGCCCCAGGACGGCCACGGTCTCGACGGGGGGCCCGTCGCCGACCTCTTGCCTGGGAGCCCCGTTGATCGGCAGATTCAAGCCCTTCTTGATCCTGATCGTCCGCATCGGTGCGCTCGTCTGGGGTGGAGTGCTCAAAATTCCACAAGATAGCAGATAACCGGGCTCGGGTAACAGGGGCTACCCGCCCGAAGGATAAAGGCGGAAGGATGAAGGATGAATCAGGATGCTCCGTCTCCCCCTTTTCATCCTTCATCCTTCATCCTTCGGGCTTGTAAGCCCCTTCACGTCTTCCGCAGCACGATCCAATCGCCCAGCGCAGGCCAGAGCTGGGCCAGCGCGAAAAGCAACCGCGCTCTGCCGGGAAGGACCAGCTCGGGCTGCCGACGCCGGCACGCCCGGAGGATCGCCTTGGCAAGCTTTTGGGGGGGAATGGCTCCCACCTTAACGCCCGCTCCGGGACGCCGGGCCCGGTCCGGCAAGTCTTCCAGGCCTGAGAGCGGGTAGAGGCGCGGGTCGTCACGGGCGATCGGGCCAGGACAGACCAGGAGCACGTGCAGGCCCTCCGGACCAAGCTCCAGCCGCAACTGCTGGGAGTAGGCGGCCACGGCGAACTTTGTGGCCGGGTAGGCCCCCACCCATCGGGCGGCCGACTTCGCGGCCAGCGAGCCGATGTTTACCACGTGGCCCCGCTGCTTCAGGAGATGCGGCACGGCCGCCCTGGTGCATCGGACCAGCGCGATGAGGTTCAACTCCATCAGGTCGCGGAACTGGTCCGGCGTGGTGTCCAAGAGCTTGCCTCGCATCGACCGGCCCGCATTGTTCACGAGCACGTCGAGCCGGCCGAACCGGTCGAGCGACTGGGCGAACAGATCGTCGACCTGTTCCTGCCGGGTGATGTCGGCATGGACTCCCAGCGTGTCCGATCCGCGCTGGCGGAGCTGGTCGGCGGCCGCTTCCACGGCCTCGGCCTCCAGTGCCGCGATGACAACCCTGGCCCCGGCGTCGGCGAACGCCTCGGCGATCACCCCGCCCAGCCCGCTGGAGCCGCCGGTCACCAATACGACCTTGTTTGTCCAGAAACTCATCTTCACCACTAACCCCAGCCCCATACCCTCGCTCTCCGTACGAGCAGGGGAAGGCCACGCGCTTGGGCGTGGTCTTTTTCAACCTCACGATAGCGGGACGCACGTTCGCACGCAAGCGTCGCGGCTGGGTGGCACTGGCATCTTGCCAGTGCTGGTTGGCGGCTGGGTGGCACTGGCATCTTGCCAGTGCTGGTTGGCACGCTGCGATGCCGCGTTCGGTGGGGCCGCACTGGCGAAACGCCAGTGGCACCCGGCGCTGGTGCTCCCCCTTCTTGAGTCCGCCACGGCAGCCGACTATGCTCAGGTTTGGTTGGGAGGGGGACAGTCCCATTTTCCCTGCGGGAAAATCGGGACAGTCCCCGAGTTATTCTCCGGCCGCTCCTGAGGACGTGACTCACGGCGTGATGATATCACTCTTGTGGGTTATATCAATACCCGAAAGATTAATGGCTCTCCCGGGCGGAAACCAAGACTCGCAGGTGCTTCTCCAGGGTCTGCCGATCCAAAACCGCGTTGTAGATCGCCACTTCGTCGAGCCCACCAGCCCAGGGATAGGCATGGGCGATGTTCTCCGCAAATCCTTTCCCGATTCCCAAACGGCCAGCGGCCGGCAAGCCGACCGCATCTTGGTCTCCTACGACTTGGCGAAGCTCCCGCTCCCCTCGACTGAGGTTGGCCACATAGGTGCTGACGGTGGTCTTCCCCTTCCCGGCGCGAAAGGTGCAGGCAACGTAGTACCACTCCCCGGGGGAGAACTCGAGTCCGCTCTCGGTCCAGGGCGAATCTCCGTCCATCAAATGGACCAGGCATCCCCGGTCGGCCGCAACGACGAAGAACCCGCAGTCGCGGTCGTCGGCACGCGTGGCGACCGCCGCGCTGGTCTCTCCTTCCGCCGGACCGGAAACGCCCTCAAAATTGAGGAGCAGCTCGACCGTCAGCGCCGGCGGCGGCTCGAACGTCTTCTCCGACTGCAAGGCGACTCCGGCGGCGTTTCCATCCCGCCGTGTGCGGTAGGGGGCGACGGCGTTTGTGGTTGCGTCGAGGCCGCGGGCGAGATAGTCGAGACGCCCGCCACCTCGACCCCCGTGCATCACGACTTCCGTCAGGTCGAGGCCGCCTTTCTTGTCGCGCCGCTTCTCCCCTTCGGTGACGCCTTCGAACGTATAGTGGTGGATCAGGTTCGGGTGCCCTGCGACCAAGGCCCGAAACCCCGCCACCGAGCTGGGAACGGGAAGCGTGCGCACGAAACGGGAGCCATCGACCTCGATCGGATCGATTCGCGCCGCGGCACTACCCGGGGAAACGTCGGTCCTGACTGCTTCCGCGGCATGAACCGGCCGCCAGGGGAGCCGGTCCGGCGATGACCCTTTCGGCCGGACGCCGACGGTTCCGGCGAAGACGTGGACTTCGGTCCGGCCGTCTGGCTCGACCGCCACGCCGAACTCGGTGCCCCAGTCGACGGCCGTGGCGCTGGGCGTGCGGACCGTAAACCCGGCGGCCTCGTGGGGCACGATGGCCGTGAGCTTCCCGGCGTGCAAGAAGCCGCCGTTTGGATTGTCCAAAACGAACGTGGCCGGGCCCTCCAGGATCACCCGGGCCTGCGAGTGGAAACGGATCTCTGCCAGGCCCTGACGAAGGTCGAGCTTCCGGCCGGCCCGAAGTTGGGTCCCTTCCAGGTTCGCGCGGCCGTCGGCCCAATTGGGTTCGATCGTCCGGGTGACCGAGGCCACCGGCCCCAAATCGGCGAGGTCTTGCGGACCGCGAAGCCAACCCCGGTTAGAGGCCACGCCCACCAGAGCCGCCACGACAAGCGAGGCCGCGGTCGCCGCGGTGAAGACCCGCAGGCGGGCCGATGTCGCCCGTCTCTTGGGAGCCAAGGGCAGTTCGACGCCGTCTGCCGGCTCGCCACCAGAACGCGGCACGGGCGAGATACACTCAGGCTCAGCCGGCGCGTCGCGGCCCGCTCCCGTGGCGTTGTCCCAGTAGAGTTCTCCGTGGAGTTCCAGGTAGCGGACGAAAAACTCTCGGGCGCGGCTCGACTCGTCGGCAAGCTGCTCCAGGCGCGCGGCCTCCTCCGGCGTGATCTCGCCGTCGCACAAGGCGGCGGTCAGCCGGCCCAACTCGTCGAATTGGTCAGTCGCCAAGCTCATGCGTGCTCCGCCGCGGCCAAAGTCCGCTCGATGCAGGCCAAAAGGGTGAGGCGGATGCGGTGCAGGGCCCTGCGGGTCCCTTGCACACTGCGTCCCAGGGCCTCGGCCACGCTGCGGGTCGTGGCCTGCTCCTGGTAACGTTTCAAGACCAATTGCCGTTCGTTCTGTCGCAGCTTCCCGAGGCACCGAGACAGCGCGTGGCGGCGGGCGTCGAGCAGGTCCATCGCGCTTTCCGACTCCGTGGCAAGCGTCTCGATGAAGTCGTTGCTGAAAACCCGCTCTTCCTTTGCCCGCTTCTCACGGAACTTGAGGACCTCGTAATACGCGACCCGACAGGCCCAGCGGGCGAAATCCGTACCCGGCCTATACTGGTCGAACTTCCGCCAGAGGACGAGGTTTGTCTCCTGGAGGATTTCCTCGGCGTCGGTGGCGTTGTGGACCAGCCTGAGCGCGTAGAGGAATACACGCCGCTGGCACGTGGCCAAGAGCTGCACAAACCGCTCTACTTTTGGGCCTCCAACCGGCCCGTTGGCGTGATCCACCGTTGCTTTCACCTTGCCCGTACCAAGAGCCCTTGCCGCCCCCCCGGCGC
>JBDRTC010001273.1:0-4333 GCA_043824335.1 Planctomycetota bacterium
CTGCAGTAATGCCGGACGCAGAGGACTGGCGAGCCAATGTGGCTCCGGTGGACGCGAATCTGGTGCGTACGCCCGGTCTTCGGCGAGACCATCAGAGCTACGAATCCGTCGAACAGCTGGAGCACCTCGAAGAAGGTATCGTCCGGCCGGTCTTCGGCGAGACCTTCAGAGCGGCGAATCCGTCGAACCGCTGGAGCACCTCGGAGAAGGTCTCGGCCGGCCGGCTCTCGGACTCGTCCCGGCGGATGGCCATCTTTTCACGCTCCTTGGGATGGACTCCGATCGGCCGGTCGATCACGTCGCGGTCCCGCTCCGGAGAGCCGGCAACCAGGGCGAAGTACTCCTTGCGCACCGAGCGGTTTTCGAACTGCGTGGCCAGCTTGCCGTGGGCCAGGTCGTGCTTGGCCACCAGGATCACGCCGCTGGTGTCGCGGTCGAGGCGGTGGACGATCCCCGGCCGCGTGGGGCCGCCCGTCGTGCTCAGCCTGCCACCAAAATGATGCTGTAGCGCGCTGGCCAGCGTGCCCGACCAATGCCCACGCGCCGGGTGGACGACCATGCCGGGCGGTTTGTTGACGACTGCCAGCCAGTCGTCGTCGTAAAGGATATCGAGCGGGATCGCTTCGGCGCGAGGGGCCTGGCGGGGAATCTCCGGCAGCTCGATCGAGACGCGTTGCCCCGGCTTCAAGCGATACGCCGGCTTGCCCCGGGCGCCGTCCACCTTCACCCCACCCGCCGTGATTACCCGCCGAAGGTGAACCCGAGTGTAGTCGGGGAAATGGTGGACCAGGAAGAGATCGAGCCGCCATCCCGCCCGGGATGGGGGAACCTCCAGCTCGACCGGCACGGGCGAAAGACGTTCAGACATGCTTCGATTCTACCCCTCCTCGCCGCAAGTCCGCAAATGCCGGCACGCACTGGCTGACAAGCAGCCAGTGCCACCCGTCGGCTGGCTCCACGTCGTTTCGACGCCCCGCCGCTGGACCGGACGCGGGGGGGCTGCTATGGTGGTCGCTTCGCACCCTAACCCTGCAAAGGAGCATGGCCCGTGCCCACGTTTTCCGCCGAGGCGTTGACCCAGTTTGCCGCGAGTATGCTGGTTGCCGGGGGCGTGGGCCCGGAGGAGGCGGAATTGATCGCCCGCAGTTTGGTGGGGGCCAATCTCCGCGGATACGATTCCCACGGGCTGATGCGAATCCCGTTCTATCTCGGCCGGGCGGAGAAAGGCGAGGTGGTGGCGGGGGCCGAGTTCGAGGTGCTCCGCGAGACGCCTTCGCTCGTGACCGTCGACGCCCACTGGGGCTACGGCCAGACCCAGGCCCGCCGGCTCGCCGAGCGGTTGATCGAAAAGGCCCAGAGTTCAGGGATCGGCGTGGGGACGATGCGGCACTGTTCGCACATCGGCCGGCTGGGCGAATACTGCGAGATGGCGGCCGCGGCGGGCCTGGTGTCGATGATGATGGTCAACAACCACGGGGCGGTCCGGCGCGTCGCCCCGCCCGGGGGCAAGGCGCCCCGATTGCCCACCGACCCGCTGGCCGTCGGAATCCCGCACGGCGACGAGCCGCTCGTTCTGGATTTTTGCACCAGCGTGACGGCCGAGGGCAAGGTGCGCGTCAAGCAGATTGCCGGGGAGCTTTGCCCGGACGGGTGGCTTCTGGACGGCGAGGGCCGGCCCTCGAACGATCCCAACATCCTCTATGCAGATCCACCCGGCACGATCCGGCCGATGGGCGGCGATCAGCCCTACAAGGGCTTTGCACTGGCGCTGATCGTGGAGATCTTCTCCGGCGCGCTCTCCGGCGGCGTGTGCTCCCGCGAGTCGCCCAAGAACCCGATCGGCAACTGCGTGTTCATGATGGTGCTCGATCCCGGGCACTTTGGCGGGGCCGAGCATTTCGCCGGCGAAGTGTCGAGCCTGGTCGCCTTCATCCGCGGTTGTCCCCGGGTAGACGGCGTCGACGAAATCATTCTGCCCGGCGACCCGGAACGCCGCGCCCTGAATCAGAAACTTGCCGAGGGGATCACGTTCGACCCGAAGAACTGGGCCGAACTCGTCAAGCTGGCCGCCAAGCTGGGCGTCGACGTGCCCGCGTAGCTCGGCCCGTGCAAGCAATGTTGGATCGTCTGTTCAGATTCAATCGACCAAAAGCGCCCGGCGCAGAGTCAGCGGGCGGCCGGGACGTCGGGAGGGGGCCCCCAACACGGAAAAATGTGATCTTGTTGACCAAGAAGGCCGCGGGTAGCATGCCCTCGCCAAGCGGTGGGCACGTGAGAACGAGCAGGGCGACGCAAGCGCCCCCTCCCCCGGGGGCTACGGGGCCCGCCGAGGAAGTCTGGCTGATTGGATCACGACGATTTTGACGATTCGAGAGAATAAGTAGGGCCGAGGACTAACGGCAAATCTCCGCCGCGACGGCGGTTGCGGTGCCATCCGCGTTCTTTTTCACCGGAGCGGTCGGAAATGGAGCTTCCCCGTCGTGATCGGGGCGACGAGTTGCTGAGGCCGGGCGAAATGCGCCAGCTTCGGTCGCGCCTGCGCGCCCTTGCCCCCAACCATGACCTGAGGACGGTGGTCGCCTGTGCCTTCGACCACCGCACCAGGATGCTCCCGTTTCTGTACGCCGACATGAAGATGGCCCCGGCCGGAGTGCGGGCGATCGGGTCGGCGATGGTCGACGTCGGCTTTCCCAAGACCCGTATCGTGCTCCAGCAGTGGAACCGGAACTTCCGCCCTTCGCGAATGCGCCTGGACGGGAGGATTCCCGACCTCTTCATGGTCTCGAGCATGCTCCTGCACTCGGCCCAGTGCGACGCTTTGATCCGCGACGCCTGCCGCATCGACCCGGCCGACCGGCCGTTGGTGATCGCCGGCGGCCCGAGGTTTTTTTACGAGCCGTGGGACGCCTTCAGTTCCGACCCGAACGACCCCTCCGGCGCCGACGTGGCGGTCACCGGCGAAGAGTATGTGCTCTTGAGTCTCCTGGAGGTGCTCTTGTCGATTCGCGGGAGCAACGAGTCGATGCGATCGGCCTTTCTTCGAGCCCGCGACACGGGAGCGCTCGACGAAATCCCGGGCCTGGTCTACGCGCGGACCGACAAGGCGGGTGTTGCCCAGGAGCTTGTCGACACGGGCATCCAGCGTCTCGTGGGCGATTTGGACGAGCTGCCGCACCAGGTTCTCGGATACCAGCTTCTCGAGCCGCCCGGCGACCGCGCCACGCTTGGGCCTCGCGCGCTCGCGTCCGGGGAGGTCCGCAAGCACAGCCGGATCGGGGCCATCCCGCTCACGCTGGGCTGCCGGCTCGCGTGCCCCTATTGTCCGATCCCCGCCTACAACCAGCGGCAATACCGCACCAAAAGCGCCGAACGGATCAGCGACGAGATCGAGCGGATCTACGACGCTTACGACATCCGCATGTTCTTCGGCGCGGACGATAATTTTCTCAACGACCACGAGCGAAGTATCGAGATCGCCGAAACCCTGGCTCGAAAAGTCGAGGCCGGCTCCAGACCGCACGCCAAGATCCGCTGGGGCACCGAAGCGACCGTGCGCGACGCGCTGGCGATGCGAGACCATCTGCCCACGCTGCGCAAGGCGGGGCTTTGGGCATTGTGGCTCGGCGTCGAAGACATCTCCGGCAAGCTCGTCAAGAAAGGCCAGCACGCCGACAAGACCTTTGAAGCCTTCCGGCTCTTGCGCGCAAGCGGCATCTTTCCGGTGCCCATGCTGATGCACCACGACGCGCAGCCGCTTTACACCTGGCGCTCGGGCGACGGCCTCCTCAACCAGTTGGGCCGGCTGCGCAAGGCCGGGGCGCTCTACATGCAGGTGCTCATGCTCACGCCCGCGCCGGGCTCGAAGTCCTACGTGGAGACCTTCACCTCCGGGCTTGCCTACGAAAGCGTCGACGGAGTCGCGGTCGAGCCGCGTCACACGAGCGGGCTCCACGTGATCGCTTCACGGCACCCACGCCCCTGGATGAAACAACTGTACCTGCTGGCCGCCTATCTCTACTTCTTCAACCCGCTTCGTTTCGCCTGGGCGCTGATCCGGCCGAAGTCGACGATCCCGTTGGCCGACGTGGAAACGGGTCCCCCCTCGACGGCACCGGACGGCCGACCGTGGTGGCGCAAACTCCTCCGCCGGATCTCCCGCAAGGCCCGGGTCCACCTGGCCGACGCGGTGGTGCAGGCGTTTGGAATGTGGGGGATTCTCTACACGCTTCGAGGCACGCTGGGCTGGCTCGGGCACCTGAGGCGCGGAAAGATCCAACGCCACGACGCCGCTCCGACCAGCCAACTCCCCATGCGCAACGTCGACGGCAGCCCG
>JBDRTC010001274.1:0-5694 GCA_043824335.1 Planctomycetota bacterium
GTCAACCGGATCGAGGATGCGGAGGCGACCCAGGTCCCCTTCAACCGCCCAGAGGACTTTGACCTGCGCAACCATTTCGCAAAGTCTTTTGGCGTTTTCCACGGGGAAGGCGATGTCCACGTGAAGATACGGTTCTCGCCCACGGTGGCTCGCTACGTCCAGGAGGCTCAGTGGCACGCCAGCCAGCAACTGACCAGCCAGAATGACGGTAGCGTCGTTGCCGAGTTCCAGCTCGACCACACCGAGGAGATCAAGCGCTGGATCCTCAGTTTTGGCAGGCACGCCGTCGTGTTGGAGCCGGAAGGGCTTCGTGCTGAAATCGTCGAAGAGTTCAACGCCTTGGGAGAGCTTTACCATCCGAGCCGCCCCGCACCGGCAAAAGGAGGGAAGCGGTGAACGTCTCTAGCCTGGCAAATGCCCTGAAAGACCTCTGCCGTGACCGTCTGCTGGAAGAAAAATGGCTGCTTGCGCCCTCCCTGCGTGTTGGCCATCAGTGGATGGACATCGTCACTCGCGCCGGGCAGCCGGCGGTCAACGTACGCATCAAGACCATTCGCTCCATGGCCCTGGAGCTCGCTGCCCCGCACATGACCGGCAAGGCAGTCCGGCTCGTATCGGGCCGGGCGGCTCATATCCTGGTCGATCGCATCTTCCGGCGGCTGAGAGGCAAAGGGTTGAAGTACCTGGGTGCCCTTCCGCCGACCGCGGGGCTGACCGAGGTCGTTTACCGGTCCGTTCAAGCGATTCGTCTGGCCGGCCTAAAGCCAGACCAACTCCCGCTAGACCGTTTCGAGGTCGACGCCAAAGGCCACGACCTTCGGCGGATTCTTGCTGAGTATCTCAAGGAGCTGGAAAGGCTTGCCCTGGTCGACTACGCCACAGTTCTGGGCATGGCAAACAAGCGGGTTCAGGACGATTCCGGAGAGTTGCTGGAGCAGACAACCGTCGTGCTGCCCGAGGATCTGCATGTCTTGGCCATGGAACAGCAGTTGCTCGACGCTCTGCCGGAGGATCGCAAACTCCTCCTCCCGGTGGACGGGCCGGTCGGCTCCGACGCCAAGCCCGAAGCGGCAGAATCGGACATCGCGGTTCTGCGCTGGTTGCCACGTCCAGCCGACGCACCATCCCCGCCCGACGACGGGACAGTCGAATTCTTCCGGGCAGTCGGTGAGGTCAACGAAGTCCGAGAGGTACTTCGGCGTCTCCTCGGTAGGGGCATCCCCCTGGACGAAGCGGAGTTGCTCTGCACGGACGCGGATACCTACGTCCCCTTGATTTACGAAACCATGACCGCCTGGGCAGCCGATGATGCCCAGCTCGACGACGAACTGCCCGTGACGTTCGCAGACGGTATCCCATCGCGGTTCTTCCGCCCCGGCCGCCTACTGGGGGCCTGGGTCACGTGGGTCAACGAGGATTTCCCGCAGGCTCGGCTGGTGAGGATGATTCGGGAGGGCCTCCTGACGGTTCCGGATTTCGACGAAAAGCGGTTCAGCTTTACGCGGCTCGCGACAGTGCTCCGTGGACTCGCCATCGGCTTTGGCAAAGACCGCTACCTTCCGAAGCTGGAAGCGGAGATCGCCGCCCTGGAGCGACGATTCAATGAGCCACCGCGGACTGAGGACGACGACGATGAGACAGCCGAGGAGCAAAAACGCTCAATCGCCCGCCGACTGGAAGAGCTTCGCTTGCTGCACCAGATGACCAAAGCGCTATTGGACGTGTCGCCATCTGGTGAGCGACATCCGGGCACGCTCCTCAGTTCTGCCATCACCCTGCTTGAAAAGCTTGCTCGCGTCGTCAATAAGTCGGACAGTTTTGCCCGGCAGCGGCTAGTCGAGGAGGTCACCGACCTGCATAACTGGTTGGCGGATGAGGAAGTGCCGGGCCTGGAGGTCTGGGATTGGCTGGCCGCTTTGCCTGACGAAGCCCGGGTCCTGGGAAGCGGGCCTCGCCCTGGCCGACTCCACGTGGCCGGTGTGGGCTCAGGGGGCCATTCGGGGCGGCCGGTCACGTACATCGTCGGGCTGGATGATGGTCGGTTCCCGGGCACGGGGTCACAGGACCCGCTTCTGTTGGACGCCGAGCGACGACGGATTTCCAGGGGGCTGCCCACGGCGGCCAGTGACCTAGAGGAGAAAATCGACGCCTTCTACCGGCTGTTGGCACGACTTCGTGGCAAGGTGGTTCTGAGTTTTTCGGGACATGACCTGGTCGACAACCGGGAGAAGTTCCCTAGCCCGTTGCTCCTGGCTGCCTATCGGATCTTATCCGGGAATCGTGAAGGCACCCAAGAGGACTTTCTGAAGTGGCTCGGCCCTCCGGCGTCGTTTGCCCCGTCCGAGAATGAGCGGTGCCTGAGCGTGAGCGACTGGTGGCTTCGGCAGCTTTGCAGCGACCCGCCGGTCCGCGAAGCTGAGCGCCTTGTGATGAGGAGCTTCCCTCACTTGGCGTCGGGAAGAGAAGCCACGGGACAGCGGTCCTCCAGCGCGTTCACTCCTTACGACGGACGGGTTGAGCAGGCTGGACTCGATCTCGATCCTTGTGCGTCCCACGGGCCGGTCATGTCCAGCAGGCGTTTTGAGATGATCGGCTGTTGTCCTCTGGCTTTCTTCTTTCACCGCGGCCTGGAGATCCAGCCGCCCGAAGAGCTGGTTCTGGATGCAACGCGTTGGCTAGACCCGTTAATCTACGGTTCTCTTCTCCACGAGGTGTTCGAGCAATTCGTACGAGAATTGGTCCACCAGAGGCGGTTGCCGCAGTATCCAGATGATCTGGAGCGGCTCGAAGCGATTCTCGATGAACGCATTGCCCAGTACCGCGACTGCTACCCACCGCCCAACGACCACGCCTACCTGGCGCAGGTGGCAGAGCTGCGGGGCGTGGCGAGGACGTTTCTGGCCGAGGAGGACCGCTTCTGCGCCGAAACGGGCTCTCGGCCCGTGTACCTGGAAGCGAGCTTGGGAATGCCGCGAGAGGGTGAACGCTCGGAGATCGATACGGACGAGCCGCTCCCACTCCATCTTCCGAAGCGAGGCACGGTCCGGGTGCGCGGGCGTGTCGACCGGATTGATCTGATCGGCGGTGGCGCCGCCAACTCCTACGCGATCTGGGATTACAAGTCGGGCAGTGCCTGGCCGTACAGCCCAACCGACCCGTTCCGGCAAGGACGTGTTGTCCAGCCGGCCTTGTACCTGGCGATGGTCGCACATCGTCTCGGCGAGGTGATACCCGCCAAAACGCAGGTCGCCCAGTTTGGTTTCTTCTTTCCCAGTGCGAAGGAAAGGGGCCTACGGATCCAGTGGGACCCGAATCAGCTCGCAGACGGCGAGCGGGTGCTTGGGAAACTGGTTGACATTGTTCGCAACGGCGCATTTCTTGCGACTGACGAAGACAATGACTGCAAGTATTGTGACTATGCTGTGATCTGCGGAGACACCAAGGCCGTGGCGGCGGCCAGCGAAAAGAAGCTCTCCGATCCGAGAAACAAGACCCTCCAGCCGTTTCGGGAGTTGCGAGGCTATGGCCAAGGGTAAGAAGAACAGCACACCGGAAACGCCAAATGGCTCGGTGCCGCAATCGACGAAGGGTCGGGGCAGCGACTTGGTGGTTACTCCGCCAGACCAAAAAGAACGCGAGGCAATCGTCAGCCACCTGGACACGACGATGTTGGTCGAGGCGTCTGCCGGCGCCGGGAAAACCCGGAGCATGGTCGACCGAATGATTGCCCTGTTGCGGGAGGGCAAGTGCCGAATCGAGACCCTGGCCGCAATCACATTTACCAGGAAGGCTGCCGCTGAGCTACGGGGACGCTTTCAGGTAGCCCTGGAGAAAGCCGCCCGAGAGGCAAGTGGAACGGCGCAAGAGCGCCTCGCCGAGGCACTAAGTCACGCGGAGCGGGTCTTCATCGGCACGATTCACTCGTTTTGCGGGCGACTACTCCGTGAACGTCCAGTCGAGGCCGGCATTGAGCCATCGTTTCAGGAACTTGATGAGGCGACCGACGCTCGGTTGTGTCGCGAGGCGTGGACCCGGTATGTGGCCGGACTAATCGCCTCGAACGATCCCATCCTGGCGGAACTAAAAGAGCTGGGGCTGCAGGTAGCCGATTTAGGGGAAGCCTTTGGGACCTACGCCACCTACCCGGATGTCGACGAGTGGCCCGCGGCAGACGTGGAGCTACCGGATCTTGGCCCGGTCCAGGCCGGACTCCGCGACTACGTGGCCCACATGGAGACCGTGATTCCGCCGCTGCCTGATGATCCGGGCAACGACAAGCTGATACCCAAGTATAAGCGGATTGTCCGAGTCGCCCGCCAAGCCGATCTCGATCGCCCGGCCGAACTCATGGAAGTCCTCGCGGAGTTCGGCAAAGCGAACGTGGTGCAGAAGATGTGGCCGGGCGGAAAGAAGCAGGCCCTGTCAGAAAAAGCACTCTGGGACCAGTTCACCGACAACACAGCACAACCGTTAGTCGAGTTGTGGCATCAGAAACGCTATCCCGTCATCCTCCGTGCCCTCGGTAACGCCGTCAAAGTGTACGACCAGCTTCGGCGAGACGCCGGCGGCCTAAACTACCAGGATCTACTCTTGCTCGCGGCGGCGCTGTTGCGCGACAAGCCGCCGATCCGGCAATATTTCCGCCGCCGCTTCACCCATCTACTCGTCGACGAGTTCCAGGACACCGACCCGGTCCAGGCAGAGATCATCTGCTCCTGACCGCTGACGATCCGGAGGGGAGGGACTGGCGCCGCTGCAAGCCGGTGGCCGGTGGGCTGTTCGTGGTCGGTGACCCCAAGCAGTCGATCTACCGCTTCCGCCGAGCTGACATCGTCACCTACAACGAGGTGAAGAAGATCATCGCGGCCAACGGGGAGGTTGTCGTTCTCACGGCGAACTTCCGCAGTCAGAAGCCGGTGATCGACTGGGTGAACGAGACCTTTGATCAGGTATTTCCTGCAACGGCGGACGCCTATTCTCCTGAGAGATCCCCAATGGCGGCCGTCCGTGGAATCAACAAGCCAGATTTGCTTGGCGGCGTCGAGGTCCTCAAGATCCCCGCCGCCTACGGCAAGAACGACCAGGCCGTCGCGTACGAGGCCGAGGCGATCGCCCGGACGGTCCACGCCGCAGTTTTGGGCTCCGGCGGTACCGCGAGTGCCAAGCCCGGGGACTTTCTGATCATCAGCACACGCAAGCGGCACCTCTCGATCTACGCGCGGAAGCTGACAGAACGAGGGGTCCCGTGCGAGGTGACCGGTGGTGCCGTGCTGAACGAGGTCCATGAGTTGGGCCTACTTTCTCTCTGCGTCGGTGCGGTGACACAACCGGACGATCCTGTGGCGCTGGTGGCGGCACTTCGGGGTGAGCTGTTCGGCTTGAGCGATGAGATTCTCTATGCGTTCAAGCGGGCTGGAGGCAGGTTCTCTTTTCATGCCCCGCTCCCCGAGACGCTTGAACCGGGTGTCGCCCAACCTCTGGAGGAATCTTTTAGCCGGTTGCGGCGGTACGACCTGTGGCTCAAGCGGCTTCCGCCTGTGTCAGCCATCGAGCGAATTGCTGCCGACCTGGGGCTGTCGGCCTGTGCTGCGGTTGGCCCCGGCGGAAATGTCCGGGCCGGCAGCGTCGCCCGGGCGGTCGAGTTGATCCGGGGTGTTATGCTGTCCGAAATGCTTGCCGTTTAGAGCGGTGAAA
>JBDRTC010001275.1:0-9001 GCA_043824335.1 Planctomycetota bacterium
GGTGCTGAAACTTGCCTCGCCCGTCACTGTGACCGCCCAGGCGAGGCAGGGGCAAGACTTCCTGGTCGTCGGCGATGCGTCCGAGTTGGCAGCCAACACGAGCATTGACGTATTCCCGCCGGCAGGGACGAAGACTTTTCCGGACACAGACAGAGAATCGCTCCTCGTCGAGATCCGGGACATTGAACCGGGCAAACTCATCCTGTCGGGTCAGCTTCCTTGCCCGATTCCGTCGACGAGCCGGGTCGGCTATCGGAGTAATGTGTTCTTCGTTGGCGGATCGGAGAAAAACATCACCCTCGAAAACCTGCTCATCGACGGCGGGCGACGTAAGGACGTTCCCATGCCCGGTCATTGCGATCGATGCGCGCTGCTGGCCCACGGCATTTGGTCCTATCAGCAGGGTCCCACCGCGCCGCCGATCGAGAATGTCCGCGTCGAGAACTGCCGCATCCGAAACTGCTATGGACGGGCCGTGGCCATGTACTCGGTGGTGCGAGGCAAGGTGACGGGCTGTTTGATCGAAGAGATCGCCGATGAGGGGATCGATCTTGATCACTTTTGCCAGCATTGCGAAGTGACGGAGAATACGGTTCGGCGGAGCGTCACCGGCGTCACCATCAACGACGCCTCTTACTGCACGATCCAGAACAATCGCTTTGAGAACTGCGGAGTCGGCGTGACCATGTGGTGGTGGCACCAGTGCCCGCAGGAAAACCTCAACGTCGAGAACGTCATCCAAAACAACGTCATCACCTCGCCAGAGAAAGCGGGGATTTCCCTTGGCAAGAAATGCTTCCGCAACAAGATCATTGAGAACGTTGTCGAGGGTGACATCAACGTGGCTGAATCGAACAACGTGGTGGAAAGAAACACGCGCAATTGAAGGGGGCTCGGTTGCCTTCGGAGGCACACCTTTGAAAAAGCTGAAGACTTGTCATCGAGGAAATAAAGGATAAAGGGTCCCGCCATGAAACCAACCGGCCTATCGCGACGAGAGTGCCTTGCGGCTTTGTTGACGAGTTGCTCCTTCCCTGCGTAGGCACAAGCTGCGGAGCGGAAGCCGGACAAAGAGGTCCCCTGGCTGGCCGAGGTGCAAAGGCCGCCTAAGCGGCTGCCGGACGACGCCCCGCGGTTGAGTTCCCTCTTGATCGACGAGGACGGCCGAGAGATCACCACGCTGGATGCGTGGCGGCGCAAGCGCGATTCGATCCGCCGCTGGTGGCTGGAGTTCCTTGGGCCTCTGGAAGTCCGGCGGGAGGGGCCGCCGCCGTTGGAGGTGATTGCCGAGGACCGGCCCGAGGGCGTCGTGCGGCAGTTGGTCCGCTACGAGGTGGAGCCGGGTCTCGCGGTGGAAGCGTACTTGTTGAAGCCGGCCCGGGTCGAAAGGCCCTCGCCCGGCGTGGTCGCGCTTCATTCGACCGTGAACCACACGATCCGCCAGCCGGCCGGCGTGGAGGGCAAGCCGGAAAAGGCCTTCGGGCTGAAGATGGCGCGGCGCGGCTACGTGGTGTTTTGCCCGCGATGCTTCTTGTGGTCGAGTGACCTGTCGATCCCGTACATGGAGCACGTCGAGCGGTTTCGCGCCCGGCATCCCGGCTCGAAGGGAATGGCCAAGATGCTCTTCGACGCGGTCGTCGCCCTGGACGTCCTGGCCGGCCTGCCCGAGGTCGATCCCAAGCGGCTGGGCGCGGTCGGCCACTCGCTCGGGGCTAAAGAGGTGCTCTATCTCGCGGCCTTGGACGATCGGGTGAAAGCGGCCGTTTCGAGCGAAGGGGGGATCGGCACCCGGTTTTCCAATTGGGACGCTCCCTGGTACCTGGGCGAGGAAATCCGCGGCGACGCGTTTGCCCACGAACACCACGAGCTCTTGGCCCTGGTCGCCCCGCGGCCGTTCCTCTTGTTGGGCGGCGATTCGGCCGACGGCGATCGAAGCTGGCCGTTCATCAAGGCGGCGCTTCCGGTCTATCGGCTTTACGGCGAAACACCGCGGGTCGGACTGTTCAACCACCGCACGGGCCACAACGTTCCCCCGGAAGCCGAGCGGCGAATCGATCAGTGGTTCGACGCCTATTTATGACGGTTTTGTGACTGTCGCTCACGTCGCCTGAAACTCCAGGTCTTGACCTCGTCGTTTGGGTCGGCCAGAATCACCGTGAGGCAATGAGACAATACTGACAGGAGCAACCGCCATGACGACGATGAAAAGCACGGCCGGAGAAGGCAGTCCGTCCCAAGGATTTAACCTCCTCAAGGTGAAACCGTTGCGGGGGATAGTGCTGTGGGCGGGGTTCCCCTATGTGTTTCAAGCGGCACTCCTGGTGTTTTTTTTGTACTTGGCCGTGCTGGGTTGGGGGTTGTTCCCGCCGGAAGGCGTTGAAGGCAAGTTGTACGCAAAGACGAACCTGGTGAATCTGCTGATCTGGGGCCTTTGGTGGCCGGCCATGATCTGGATTGCCGTATGGTTCGGCCGGGCTTGGTGTGCCGTGTGCCCGCTGGAGTTGGTCGCCAACGGGAGCGAGCGGCTGGGCCGGGCCGTTGGCCTGAAGCAGTGGGCTCTCGGCAAGTGGCTGCGGTCCGGGGCCCTGATTCTCGTTCTCTACGCCGTGATCCAGATGATGGTGCCAGCCAAAGACCTTCACCGCGTGCCCGCGTACACGTCGGTATTCCTTTGGGCAGTGCTGATCGTGGCCATCCTGACCGGGTTGTGGATCAAGGACCGCGCTTTTTGCCGAGGGTTCTGTCCGGTCGGCCTGTTGCTGGGGACGTATGGGCGGGGTTCGATGCTGGTCGTGCGGCCCGTTGGAGATGAGAAATGCGGCGACTGCACGGCGAAGGATTGCGCGGCGGCGGCTGGTCGAGATCGGCTCGACGCGCGCAGTTGTCCCAGCCTCTTGAATCCGTCGAAGTTAAAAGACAACACCGATTGCCTCGTCTGCGGCCAATGCATCAAGGCGTGCGGGGCGAAAGAGAACATGGGCCTGTTCCTTCGCCGTCCGTTCCACGCGGCCGACGCACGTCCGCTGATGGCTTCCTGGCCCGTGACGCTCTTTGTGATGCTCGTCTCCGGGTTCGTGGCCTTCGAGTTGTTTTCGGAGTGGAAGGCCGCCTTGGCCGCGTTCTTTTGGGTGCCAACGACCGCGGCCGAGTCCCTGGAGTTGGCGGCCTTCGAGGGGTGGCTCAAGGGCGTCTGGATACTGCTGGTTGTGCCGCTCTTGCTATGGCTCGTGCTCGGGGTAGTGGTTGTCGTCTCTCGTGGGGCCGGCAGTCTTTGGGAAGCGTGGCGGCGTCTGGCCCTGCCGCTGGCAGTGGTCCTTGCGGCAGGCCACATGGCCAAGGGACTCGCCAAAGCGGTATCCTGGGGTGGCTACCTTCCCATGGCCCTGAGCGAGCCGACCGGACACGAGAACGCCCTGGCCATCACGCAAGAGGCGATCTCCAAGCCCGCCTCGCTCGTGGCGTTACCGGTTGTCTCGGTCGTCAGCCTGGCGCTCCTGTTGGCCATGTTCTATTACGCCCTCCGGGAAAGCCGGATGGCCGACGCGGCAACCCACCGGGGCCGGATCGCGGCCATCTCGATGGTCGGCCTGGCAAGCGCCTTCCTCATTCTCGGCTGGGGTCTGCAATAGATGGGACCCCTCCTTTCCTTGCCACCGTACCCGCGCTAGAATTCAGGCATGTCCGGCCGAACTTTGATCGCACTGCCCGTCTATAACGAGGTGGACCACGTGACGGAGGTCCTCAAGGAGGCCCTTCGTCACGGCGAGGACGTGCTGGCCGTCGACGACGGATCGACCGACGGCACCTCGGAGCTTTTGGCCGCGCGGGACGACGTGCTCCGCATCAGGCACTGCCGTAACCAGGGCTACGGGGCCGCATTGCGGTCGGCGTTCGACTTTGCGGTCGTCCGGCGGTACAAGGTCCTGGTGACCATCGACTGCGACGGGCAACACCAGCCGCAACAGATCCCGCAGTTCGTCGAGGCGTGCCAATCCGCGGACATTGTCTCGGGCAGCCGATATCTGGGCTCTTTTTCGGGCGCCAGCAACCCCCCCGAGGATCGCCGCCGAGTGAACCGGCTGATCACCGACGAGCTCAACCGCACGTTGGGACTCAACCTGACCGACGCTTTTTGCGGGTTCAAGGCCTATCGTGTCTCGGCGCTCGCCGAAATGGAGCTAACCGAGACCGGCTATGCCATGCCCCTGGAATTGTGGGTTCGGGCGGTGGAGCTGGGTTTGAAGATCGTTGAGTTGCCGGTCCCCTTAATTTACCTGGACGAATCCAGGTCGTTCGGGGGGTCGCTGGATAACGTCAACACCCGTCTGGCCGTCTACCGGGGTGTCCTCAGGCGGGCCATCTTGATGAAGACGCTCGGGCAGACGGTGTCCGCGGGGCCAGCCTGCGGAAAGAGCACCGCATGACGACGGGCCCAACGCATCTCGAGCGCCAGCCGCTCCGCGCGCCGGAAGAGGACGGTGCGGCCCTGGTCAACCCCCCGTTCGAGCAGGTGGCCGGGCTGGTCCGAGCCAATCTGGATCGCCGCCGGGAGTATTGCTACGATTTGCAGGGTCGGTCCCTGTCGGAGGTGGCCCGAGAGTCCCGTCGGCAATTGGTTGCTGACGCCCGGCGGTGGACTTCCCAGTATCGCGACGTCGATTCCCACCCGATCGACTCGTCCGTGCCCATCTTCTTGGCCGGTCATCAGCCCCAGCTCTTCCACCCTGGCGTGTGGTTCAAGAACTTTGCCTTGGGGACGCTGGCCCGCGAGCACGGGGCCGTGGCAATCAGTCTGCTCATCGACAGCGACGTGTCCAGGACGCCTAATGTCCGTGTGCCCGGCGGGTCGGTTCGCGAGCCGCACGTGGCAGAAATCCCACTGGACAAGGCGGCGCCCCTTGTGCCGTATGAAGAGCGACCGGTCCTCGACCGGGAGGTGTTTGCCGGATTCGGGGGCCGGGCGGCGGAGCGGATTGCCGGGCTGGTCGCCGATCCCTTGGTTCGCCGGTTTTGGCCGATGGCCGTCGAGCGGATGCGCCAAACCGGCAATTTGGGTGCGAGCCTGGCGCAGGCACGTCACCAACTCGAAGGTCGTTGGGGATTGAGCACGTTGGAGATCCCTCAAAGTTGGGTTTGCCAAGCGCGGCCTCACGCCTGGTTCGTGGCCCATTTGCTGGCCCAGCTCCCGCGGCTGCGGACGATCTATAACGAGGTCGTCGACGAGTACCGCCGCGTGAATCGCATCCGCAGCCGGGCCCATCCGGTGCCGAATCTTGCCCAGGCAGGCGGGTGGTTGGAAGCGCCGTTTTGGATCTGGGCGGCCGACGATCCACGACGGCGGCGGCTGTTTGCCAGGCACGACCGCAACGAGATCGTGCTTTCCGACCGGCATGCCCTCGAAATCGCCCTGCCGCTTGCGCCGGACGGGGATGCGGACCGTGCCGTCGAACGGTTAATGGAGTTGGGCCGGGAGGGGGTGCGAATCCGATCTCGGGCGCTAATCACCACGCTTTGGGCCCGGCTCGTGCTGGGCGATCTGTTCCTGCACGGTATCGGCGGGGCGAAATACGATCAGTTGACCGACGCGCTGGTAGAGCGGTTTTTCGGGCTGAAGCCGCCTGATTTTCTCGTGTTATCGGCGACTTTACACCTCCCGGTGACCCGGGCACGGACCACGGTCGAAGACCTCCGCACAATCGAGCACCGCTTGCGGCGCTTGACATACCATCCGGAGTGCTTTATCAACGGGACGTGCCACGCGGCCGAAGGGACCAGCGGCGAGGTGGCCGAGTTGATCGCCGCCAAGGCCCGCTGGATCCAAGCGGCGCCGGCGCCCGAAGAATCGCCAGCGCGGTATCGGGAGATCCGCCGGATCAACGAGGCGCTCGAGCCGTGCGTCGCGCCGTTGCGCGAGCGGCTCCTCGGCGAGCGTCGCGAAACTGAGCGATCACTCCAAGCGGAAGCCGTGCTCTCGGGGCGTGAGTATGCGTTCTGTCTCTTCCCGGAAAAAACTTTACGGAAATTTCTGCTCTCCCTTCTTCCCAAATGTGTAAGAATCGGGTTTGATAACCCGTAGCGAAGTGTTGGAAGCGGCGCCGGCGACAGGATCGGCGCCGAGGATCACGTGGTCTCATGGTGCCGGCATTCGCGCCGGTGCTAGTGACTCGCCTCCGTGGAACGGCTTGCAGACCGGGGACGCGTGACGGATCGTTCAAAGCTCGACGAAAGGATTCGGGCCAATGACTGCAGGCGTTCTTCCGTCGGCCGCAACGCGGTCGACGCGTGAAAGGGGCGCCCCCTGCGGCCGCCCTCGCAAACCAAGGACGATCGTGGTCCCGGCCGTCGCCGCGGACCATCCGAGCATCCAGCAGCTCTTGACCGCCATTTTCCAGGGCCCCTCACCGGGCGAGTTCCGGGCGTCGCTGGAGGACCCTCACCATCAACCACACGACCGGTTGCTTATCAAGCGCGACTCGCAGATCATCGCCCATGCGCAGGTGACTCGCCGCGTGATGCAGTTCGGGCCCGTCGCGCTTCCGGTGGCGGGCTTGGACCGTTTGGGGACGCTGCCCCTGTTTCGCGGCCAGGGGCACGGCCGCCGGCTGTTGACCGTCGCCGAGGAGCACATGGCCTCCGCCGGCGCTTTGGTCGGTCTGCTGCGCACCCGAATTCCGCACTTTTTCCGCCGCACCGGCTGGGCGCTTTGCGGCCGGCACTGCCTCTGCCGTGCCGGGGCGCGAGACGTGATCGCCGGGCTGATGGCCCGCGGACTCCTCAGGCGCTCGCGCCGGCGGCTGAACATCCGACCCTGGCGCCGGGTGGAGCTGGGGGCCCTCACGCGGATCTACAATCAGAATCTTGACGGCGCAATCGGACCTTTCCAGCGTAGGGAAGCCTACTGGAAGTGGCTCATCCAGCGCCACGGCTACGACCAGATCTGCGTGGCACTCGACGGCCCCGACCTGCTGGAGCTGGAAGAGGTCCATGCGCCGATCGTGGGCTACTTGGTCACCCGCGGCGAACGGATCGTCGAGTTGTTCACCGCTCCCGGTCATCCGATGGTGGTCTCGCAACTCTTGGCCCGGGCGTGCCGCGACGCGATCGAGCGAGGCTGCCACACGGTCTCGCTCGAGGCCCCGCCGAACAGCCGAGTCGACAAGCTGTTCCGGGCCGCCGCCGGCAAGCACTGTCAGCGCGGAACGGACCCCAGCCTCGTGCTCATGGCCAAGCTTCTCAGCCCGGTGAAGTTGCTCCGCGCTTTGGCCGGCGAGTTGCACCGCCGGGCGGAAGAGGCGAAGCTTGCGCGTCCGGTCGAACTGGGGCTCTCCGTCGACGGGAAGAAATACCGGCTCGCCGTCACCCGCGAACGTGTCGAAGTCGTCGGACGCAACCTCGGACGCAGCTACCTGCGCCTGAACGTGGCCGACTTCACGCGGCTTGTGCTGGGCCGTCTCGATTGGGACGAAGCGCTTTCGGACGGGCGCGTCGAGCCTTCGACGAACATCGCGCTCGATGCCGGCCGCGCGCTGTTCCCCACCCTGCCGCTCTGGCTCCTTCCGCTGGACAACCTGCCGGCCAAGGCAACGGATTAGCGGCCGCTCCTTCTGCGCGTCGGGGACTGTCCCGATTTTCCCGCAGGGAAAATGGGACTGTCCCCCTCCCAAACCCGCGGGCCCGATCCCCTTCCGGCGAGCTATGCGGATCGACTCGGGGGTGGCAGTTTCCGTTCGAGAATCCCCGGACGCTTGACAGGAATGCCGTCGCCGGTTAGGACCGGGATAGTTGCTTGTGTAGAAGGTGCGACGAGGCGGACTTCGTGTTCGAGTCACGTGAAATGCGACCTGCCGCAGCGGGACGTAGCAGCAGGTTTTAGTCAGCGGGATCCAGGGTCGTTGAGAACCTCAAGCACAATAGGAAGGGCACAATCATGCGTCGGGATTCTCTGAAAACACGCAAACGACCCGCCCGCCGTTTTGTGGCCGCCCGCAACAGCAGACTCCGGCCGGGCGTTTACCACCGCCGACTGCTCTGCGAAGTGCTTGAAGATCGGCGTTTGCTGTCCGCGACCATCTTCTCGGAGGGTTTTGAGGGGGCATTCCCAGGAACAGCGTGGACAGTCAACACGAGCCAAAGCAGGATGTGGGATGACACTAACTACAAAGCGCATACCGGGAGTTGGAGCGGCTACGGCGCCGAACTGGGGGGCAATAACGCTACGAACACTTATGCCAACAACATGAGTTCGTACATGGAGAGGACCGTGAATCTCTCCGGGTACACATCCGCTTCGCTGAGCTTTTGGAGGTGGCAGAACACAGAGGTAAGCTTTGACTACCTACGCCTGTGGATCAACGGCACAGAAGTCTTCAACCGCAGCACCTCTGCCACGACGTGGGCGCAGCACAGCGTCAATTTGGACGCATACGCGGGGCAGAGCAACGTCGTGATCCGCTTTGGTTTCACGAGTGATTCAAATACCGTTCCCCCCGCAGATTCCGGGGTGTGGCTCGACGACATCACGTTGACGGCGGACGCTGCCACAGCAACGGACTATCCGGGGGCCACATGGGAGAGCGGCGTTCCGGTTGGCAATTACACACAAGCGTCACGCACCCCCTCCGACATCCGCTGGATCGTTATTCACACGACTGAAAGCATGGCTTCGTCTGCACTTAGCTGGTTCAAGAATCCCGCCTCGGAGGTGAGCGCACATTACCTTGTTAAGCGAGATGGCACCGTTCTCCAATTGGTTCGCGACGACGACATCTCCCACCACGCGGGGAACTGGGATTACAACCAAAAAAGTATCGGCATCGAGCACGAGCGGTACAATGGAGGAGAACTGACCACAGCGCAGTATCAAGCGTCTGCACAACTCGTCCAGTGGCTCGCCGGGCAATACGCTGCCGACGTGGTTTTCCCGGCAGGTATTGCCCCCGCATCGAATTAGAGCGGCCTGGGGATAATAGGACACGCGCAGGTGCCGGACCCCAACAATGCG